>CAZHSA010000020.1:0-22156 GCA_964535135.1 uncultured Kordia sp. | reverse complement strand
TTATCTATATATTTACCGCTATTGTTATTTTTGCCGCATGGGAAGAAAGAATCGTAAGAAATTGTTTGAACACGTTGCTGTGGTTGATACCGCAACAAAAGGAAAAACGGTTGCCAAAACTGAAGATGGCACCGTAATTTTTTTACCAAATGCCGTTCCTGGCGATGTGGTAGATATTCAAACGTTTAAGAAGCGAAAAGCATATTATGAAGGGAAAGCAGTAAAGTTTCACTCGCTTTCCGAAAAACGTACCGAACCTGTTTGCGAACATTTTGGGACGTGTGGCGGCTGTAAATGGCAACACATGGCGTATGAACATCAATTGTTTTATAAGCAAAAAGAAGTGCTGAATAATTTAACGCGCATCGGAAAGGTGGAATTGCCTGAGTTAACGCCTATTTTAGGAAGTACAGCACAGTATTTTTATCGTAATAAAATGGAGTTTTCGTTTTCCGACAGTCGTTGGTTAACACAGGAAGAAGTAGATTCACAAGAAGATTTAGGCGACAGAAACGCGCTCGGATTTCATATTCCTGGCATGTGGGACAAGATTTTGGATGTAAAAAAATGTCACTTACAAGCGGATCCTTCGAACGCCATCAGAAATGCAATTAAGCAGTTTGCCACTGAAAATGATTTGCCGTTTTTTAACACGCGCCATCAAACAGGATTGTTGCGTACATTAATGTTACGTACCTCATCTATTGGTGAAGTCATGGTGCTGATTCAATTCTACAAAGAAGATACAGAAAAACGCGAATTGCTTTTAAATTTCATTCAAGAGACGTTTCCTGCCATTACTTCGTTGTTATATGTAATCAACGGAAAAGGAAATGATACTATTTACGATCAAGACGTGATTTGTTTCCACGGACGCGATCATATTTTTGAGGAAATGGAAGGTTTGAAATTTAAAATTAATGCCAAATCTTTCTATCAAACAAATTCCGATCAAGCATACGAACTGTATAAAATTACACGCGATTTTGCAGGATTGACAGGTGATGAATTGGTGTACGATTTGTATACAGGAACGGGAACCATCGCACAATTCGTATCAAAAAAAGCAAAGAAAGTAATTGGCGTAGAATCTGTTCCCGAAGCAATTGCAGCAGCAAAAGAAAATGCGGAATTCAACAATATTACAAATACCGAATTCTTTGTCGGCGATATGAAAAAAGTGTTTAATGCTGAATTTATCAACGCGCACGGAATTCCCGATGTCATCATTACCGATCCGCCTCGTGATGGAATGCATGCCGATGTAGTGCAGCAAATTTTAAATATTGCGCCTAAAAAAGTAGTCTATGTAAGTTGCAATAGCGCCACACAAGCACGCGATTTGGCTTTGATGGACGCCACTTATAAAGTTACAAAAGTACAAGCCGTAGATATGTTTCCACAAACGCATCATATTGAAAATGTAGTACTTTTAGAAAAGAGAAGTTAACGAAGAAGTAAAAAATATATGAAGAAATTATCCTATGTAGGAATCGTTGGAATGTTATGTACACTAGCATTTTTGTCCTTTTCTTGTGAGAGAGATGATATTTGTGTGGAAGGCACGATAGCAACTCCTTTGTTGGTAATTGAATTTTTTGATGCCGAAATTTTCAATATAACAGGAGAAGATGTCCTAAAAAATACCTCTGATGTTTGGATTGAAGCTGTAGATCCAAATACGGAAGTGCAAGAAGATGGTACGATTGTTATTATTGATGCCATTCAAACAGAAGCACAGAATATTAATACAGTTTCCATTCCGCTTCGCGTTGCGCAAGATGTTACGCAATATCGTTTTATTAAAGATTATGCGTTTGACGATGATAACAATCAAACAGGCAATGAAGACATTCTTACATTTTCGTATGAAAGAGAAGAAATCTTTTTGTCGCGTGCTTGCGGTTATATCACAAATTACACTTTAGACGTGCTCAATGGCGCAACCGTAACTCCGGATAGTGATAATTGGATTAATCCAACTACATTGTCTGGTATTCGAATTTCTGAAACTAATGTTCAAAATGAAACCGTTACTCATGTTAAAATATATCACTAGTATTTTCGCAATTTTAGTTTGCAGCGTAAGTTTTGCTCAAGATGCGGAAACTGCTGTTGCCAACGATACTGTTCCGCAATTGGAAACATTTCCTTTACGCATAGGTATTGATCTTAGCAAGCCAATCCGTATGGCTTTGGAAGACGATTACCAAGGTTTTGAAATTGCGGCAGATTTTAGAGTGACTAAAAAATTCTACATTGCTGCCGAACTTGGAAATGAAAAGAAAACAGTAGACGAAACGCAGCTTAATTTTACCTCGGAAGGAAGTTTTGCAAAGTTAGGGTTTGACTTTAATGCGTATGAAAACTGGTTTGGAATGCAGAATGCCATTATTGTGGGAATGCGTTACGGATACAGCACACACAAACAAACATTGAATCGGTATACAATTTACCAAACCAATCAGCATGTTGAAGGTGAAAGTATATTAACGCAAGAACCTGGCACGGAATTTACAAGTTTGAATGGACATTGGATTGAAGTAGTTGCAGGGATCAAAGCGGAAGTATTTGACAATGTTTATATGGGATTCACGGTGCGTTTAAATCGTTTGCTCAGTACTAAAGAACCTGAAAACTTTCAAAACTTATTCATTCCAGGATTTAACAAAGTGACAACGGATAATAATGTTGGAGCAGGATTTAACTATACGATTAGTTATTCCATTCCTATCTATAAAAAAGCGAAGAAGAAGAAAGTTGAAGAGGACAGTGAAGAGTAAAAATGCGTATCATTTTTCAACGATATATTCTGTAGTATGTCCGTAAAAAAAGTCATACATCTATTCTATTTCTTTGATTCTATGTTATTTAATTATATTTGGTCAATAACCAATATTAATTACATGAAATCTTTATTATACACATTGTTATTCTTTTTCGCGATAAACAATACACCAATACTTACTGCCCAAAATAGTGAAACTCCACTTACCGATTATCAATGGAAACGTAATAAAACTAAGAAAGAGGCTGGTTTTGTTGTGCTGAAATCTGGAAAACGTTTAGAAGGAACTATAATCTTAAAAGGCTCAAAAGCTGGGATTAACGAAGTTATTTTTGAAGGTGACGGAAAAAAGATTGACTTTCCAGTAGCGGCCTTAAAATCGTACGGACTATTGAGAGAATCTGCTGTTTCTGGAGGAAGTACAACTACAGCCGTTGCTTCTGGTCCCATTAGTGATAGTCCCGAAAGCATGTATGAATGGCTTGATGGTGGAACCGTAATGGGAAAGAAAGTTGAAAACAGTAAAAAGCGCGAAGGCTATGTGATTTTAAAAGATGGAACACGTCATGATGGCGAATTACGTCTTCGGAAAAAAGATGGTGTCATTCTTACCTACATTGTGCGTGCAAAAGGCAAGAAAAAGCAAAAAGGGAAAATGGCTGAGGTAGCGCGTTACGGTTATACTGTAAGTGAGGAACAAGTGAAACAAGAAAATTTAGAAAAGTTAGCTGACGATTTCTATAACGGTTCCGTAACAACTGCTGATGGCACTACGACTGGCAAAGTTTCACAAGTAAATATCAGCGGAAAATTTTATGCCAAAAAAATTCTACTAAAAGATGCAGCTGGAAAACTTTCTGAATACGATTCCAAAACTGTTACTTCTTTTACCCAAGAAATTGATGGTGAAACCAAAAAGTATATTATTTATGACGATGCTTTTATTGAAGAAGAATTCAATGGAAAGACATTTCAGTTATTCCGAAACCCAAATCCGACAACTACCAATAAATTCTTAACAGGTTTAGTGAAAGAGACTGCTGCCATAGGAAGTAATGCTTTGGCGCAAGAAATGGCAAAGAAAGACGCAAAAGATAATAATTACACAACCAATATGGATAGTATTATTCGAGTGTCAACGCCTGAACAATTAATGGCAATTAGAGACAGTTTTGCCAAATTAGGCGGTTATAATACATATCAAGAAGCCTTGGATAAAAGTGATAATGAGTCGCTCAAAAATAATATCAATGCGATAGAATTGGCGTTGGCAGGAAATGAAATTAGAAATAGTGAAGGCGGATTACTCAACAAAGAATGGATTATTCTTAACAAAGCAACCGGAGAAAAAACAGTGGTATACAGAGGTGATTACAAAAATAGAATTGAACCGCTTTTAAAAGGTTGTTACGAATATTTATCGTTGGACAGAAGTGATCAACGGAAATTTGAAAAGTGGCGCAACTTAGCGGAAACTGTCAAAATGTTAGATGGTTGTTATTAAGAAAACAGCATATATGTAATACTTATTTGGTACTTAGAAAGTTTACTAATACCAATTAAACTATAAAATACAACATGTAAAAAAGCTGTTTTTTTAGATTAATTTCAACACTTTAAAATATGAATCTACTTGATTTTCTTATTGGTGGATTAATTGCAAATGCCATTCCACATTTAATCTTCGGATTAACCAAAACACACTTTTTAGGAATGTTTGGCTACAGCCCGAAAGGAAATATTATCTATGCCATTTTACAATTTGTAGTCGCGTTATCACTTTACTTCTACATGTATGGTTATGAAAGTTTATTGGGAAACGGCTTTTTAGTTGGAGGAATTACAGTACTTCTCCTGTATTTTATGTTTGGAAAAATAATGGTTTCGTTTTATGGGAAGCAGAAAAGATAAAATAACTATAACTCCCTAATTCCCTTACTAAAAATAGTTTTCATAATTAGCTTTTCTTTGCCTTCTTCAGTTACTACAAAGAACTTAGGCGCTAAAACACTTGAAATGGCTGCTGCAATTACTGCCAACCATAATCCATCAGTTTTAATGATATAGCCTAATACTAAGTAACGTAACACTAAAAAAAGTGATACAAAGGCGATAAAATTGAAGATCAGTGCTTTTGTTTTTGGTGTCATGTTGTTGTCTTTTATTAGTTTTTATCTTGATATTTCGCTTTTTTGCTTCCTGCGTACATTTCGTACTTCACCAAACGCGATTCCAACTTTCCGTTGAATACTTTTATTTTTCGCGATGGACGCAAGCCCACAAATTTCAATGCTTCTAGGTTGGACGTAATAAACCAAGCGTTGGTGTTTGAATATCCTTGTTTTAGCGTGTCGCCAATTTCGGCATAAAACTGTTCCATGTCAATATGTAAACGTTCGCCATATGGCGGATTGAACAAAATGTGTAGCTTTTTGTCATCCTCTTTTTTAGTTTCAAAGAAATTTGCTCGGCGAATTTTAATGTAATCATCCAAATTCGCGTTTTTCACATTGTCTTTTGCTTTTTGAACTGCCGATGGCGCTTTATCGTATCCGTAAATGTGATGATGAAATTCACGAATTTTATTCAAGCAAGAAGCTTCAATCTTTTCAAATAAATCTACATCCCAATCTTGCCATTTTTCAAAACCAAATTCCCTTCGGTTGATGTTTGGCGGAATGTTACACGCAATCATAGCTGCTTCAATTGCGATAGTTCCACTTCCACACATCGGATCGAGTAAATCAGATTGTCCGTCCCAACCAGACATCATCACCAAACCAGCCGCCAACACTTCATTGATGGGCGCAATATTGGTCGCGGTTTTGTAGCCGCGTTTGTGCAACGAACCGCCCGAACTGTCTAAAGAAATCGTACAGTCGTTATTCTGAATATGTACGTGAATGCGCAATGTTGGAAACTTCAAATCTACATTTGGACGCTTGCCTTCCGTGTTTCTAAACTTATCCGCAATCGCATCTTTGGTCTTTAACGCAATAAATTGTGAATGTGTAAATTGATCCGAAGCTACTGTCGCATCAATCATAAAAGTATCGCTATGCTTTAAGTATTTATCCCAATGCATATTGTATACCTGATCGTATAAGTCTTGTTCATTCCGAATTTTAAAATAGCGAATCGGTTTCAAAATTTTGATGGCCGTACGCAAGCTCAAATTGGCTTTGTACATAAACCCTTTATCGCCTCTAAAACTTACATTCCGTGTTCCTTTTCGAATGTCTTGCGCTCCGAGTCGTTTTAGTTCGTCTTCCAATAAATCTTCAAAACCATGCAAGGTTTTAGCAACCATTTTAAAATTCTGTTCCATTTGTTCCTGTAATCTGTTGCAAAAGTACGTTAATTTGGGAATGTAGCAATTGTTTGATGTATGAATGTACTAATTCGAAGATTTGAAAATATTTGAATTCGTTGATTTTGATATTCACTCAGATTATCATAGTTTTAATCCAATACTAACTACATGGAAAATTTCGATTACCTATTTACTATTGTGAGTATTTCATTATTTATCTCTTTATTTTTAGCAATATTCCTATTGACAGTTTCTTCTAAAAATAAATTGAGTAATCGTCTTTTTGCATTTTTTCTACTTTTATCTGCAATTGATGCAAGTGGCTATATATACAATTCAAGTAATGGGCAAGCCTATAATTTGGAAATGTTTCGGAGTTTAGTCATTTTTCTTCAATTACCAACATTGTATTTGTATGTGCAGTCTGCTTTGTATGTGAATTTTACTCTGAAATGGAAACATTTGAAGCATGCAATTCCTTTTATCATTATAAATTTACTATTTGTCCAACGTTTTTATGGAGTATCTACGGCTGAAAAAATTACCTTTTTGTATAATTTTAAAGAGATGTATGAAATATATGCATGTCATATTTTATTGAATGGACAAATTGTATTTTACCTTTCGTCTATTTTTCTTAGCTTACAAAAAGCCAAAAAAATATATCTTCAAAATTATACTGGAGACAGTTTAAAATCATATCAATGGTTATTCCGACTTTCTATTGTTATTACTGTGTTTTATGTAGCAGCGGCAGTTAAAAATATGTACCGATTTTCTTCTCATGATTATATTTCCGATCAAATTACGATTGGCTTATATGTACTGAATTTGATCATTATTTGCTGGTATTTGTTGAAAGCTCTCAAAAACCCTACTTTGTTTAGAAGTATTGATGCTAACTTAGCGCCAATAGAATCCGTTTTTTTTACATACAAAAAACAAAAAACTGCTCCTACAGACAGGACTACTTCTAATGTCAAATTGCAAAAACTACAAGCGTATATGGAGACAGAAAAACCATTTTTCAATGCTTCATTAACGATTCAAGAGGTTTCGAATGCTATTGATATTCCTGTTCGTGAATTATCCGTTTTGATCAACAATAAACTTGAACAACATTTTTTCGACTTTGTAAATTCGTATCGCATTAAAAAAGCCCAAGAATTACTAACCGATTCTACAGATATAAAACGAACTGTACTTGAAATTTTATACGAAGTTGGGTTTAATTCGAAATCTTCTTTTAATACTGCTTTTAAAAAACATACGGGCGTTACACCAACTGCATACAGAAAAAGCAACTCATAGTCAAACACTTGTAAAAAGTCGAACGTTTTCTGTAAAGAAGTCGAACGTTTTTACATAAACAAATCGGTTCGACTTTACGTAATCGGTCGCACACATATTATTTATATTGCACATTTGCATCAATCAACATCACAAATACAGTTAACAATATGAAACATATCATACCTTTTTTAAGCATTTTGCTATTTACAACCTATTGTTCTTTCGCGCAAGGCGACACAAAACAACTAGATTCCATCGTTCAAAGTTTTCATAAAAATCATCCAGAAATTAGCGTGAGTGTTGGTTTTGTAAAGAATGATATTGAATTTTATACCGCGTATGGAAATCTTAGCAAAGAAAGTTCCGTAAAAGTGGACAAAGATGCTGTATTTGAAATTGCGTCCATCACGAAAATTATGACTGCAAATTTGATCGCACAAGCAGCATTAGAAAACAAACTGAAAGTAAATGATTATATAGATGCATACTTGCCGAAACAGTATGTATTACACAAAAATATTCAGCAAAAGATTAAAATTTCTGACTTGGCTGCACATATTTCAGGTTTGCCTGATATTAGTTTTAAAGAACTCATTGCACAAAATCCGCAACAGCCTACAAGTGCAGTGACTTCTAAAACCTTAACAACACTTGTAAATGGTTGTACTGAATTGAAAGATTACGGAACGTATCGCTATTCCACAATAGGCTTTGTATTGCTCGGTCAAATTTTAGAAACCGTATACAATAAAAGTTATGATGCTATTCTTCTCGAAAAAATAGGTACTCCGTTACAACTCACAAATACGTTGACAACAAACTTTGACGTGCCTAATAAAACCGTTGGCTATAATAAAGAAGGTGGCACACAAGAATTCTTTATTTGGAATATTGTCGCGCCTGCAGGTTTGATAAAATCGACTGCTGCTGACTTGCTTACTTATACCAAAGCCCTATTAGAAAAAGATTCGAATATTGGGAAAGCCGCTCAAATGACGGAAAAAGTAATACATGTAGAAGACGGCGACGGAATTGGTTTGGGTATTGTAGTTGTAGAAGATAATGGCAATACATTATATTTAAAATCAGGTGATTCTATGGGACAAACTTCTGTACTTTGCTACAACAGAGCCAAAAATTGGGGAATTATCATCTTGATGAATCATGCAAACTCTTCCCTTCGCAGTGAATTATTGAATACGATTTATGCCAAAGTATTGCAGTAGTCTAGCCTACTAAATTGTACACATGCTGCTGTTTGGATCGGCTTCACTTTGGTGTAAGAAAGACTTTATAATAGTTTTTCGCATTAAATTCACTTCATTTCAAGTTAAATTTGATGAAAATGTGTATTTTTGTTTAAGATTTAATAAATTAAATTAAACAAAACATTCTATTACATTGAACTCAATCATCAACCATAAGCACATAAGTTTCAAGCCAAAAGAGCTTTTAATGATCTCTAGACCACGTTTTTGGATGTATGTATTGGGAACATTTTTGGTAGGCATGATCGCTTCTGGAAATCCATTTCTTCATGATGCTAATACAACAATGTTGTTAGTAGTGTTTTCCGTGTTTTTTTCATTTCCAGCCAACATATTAATTTATGGCGTCAATGATATTTATGATTACGAAACGGATGTCCTCAACACAAAAAAAGTATCGTACGAAAAAATTTTAAGTCCATTAAAACATAGAAAGCTTTGGCTGATTATTAGTCTATTTACGATACCATTTATTCCTTTTTTATTCTTTATAAATATACCTACACTATATGTGATCATCATATTTATATTTACAGGAATATTTTATTCAGCGCCGCCATTAAGAGCTAAAAGCAAACCACCTTTAGACATTCTTTTTTCTTCTATTATTTATATTTCCCCAGGATTGGTTGGCTATTTAATTACAGGAAACACTAATATTGAATGGCTTGCTGTGATTGCCGGATTGGTTTGGGCTTCTGCCATGCAAACGTATTCGGCAGTGCCCGATATTGATGCAGATAAAAGTTCGGGCGTAGCAACGTTGGCAACTAAATTAGGAAAACGAAATGCACTTTGGTTTTGCCTTATTGCATATGTTTCTGCCAGCATTATTGGAAGTTTGTATGTAGGTTGGGTAGCTATTATTTTTGGCTTTATATACGCAACTGTTGTGTTATTGAGTCTTGCCAACAGTTCTAAAGTATTCAAGTATTATACGTATTTTCCTTTGGTAAATATTGCCGCAGGCGCAGCACTTTTCTTCTATTTATTTATAAACGCCATTGGGTAAATAAAATAGGCAGCAAAGCGAACCGAAGTTCGCTTTTCCTTTCTGTTTATTTATTTTCTATTGACAGAGCCACATCTGTGAGGACAAGACCAAGTAATATTTCCTATGGTTATGAATCCTCCTTTTACTTGGTTAGAAGTCATGTTGGCAATAGACTTTTTCTTAAGTTTTAATGATTTTAGTTTGTTTTTTTTCATGATAAATAATTTTTAATGAATAGCCTTAAATATGTAAAATTAAACGAAGACAATTATGACAAAAAAACAGTCATTTTTGACACGTTTCTTGTATCTAAAGAAAGGTTTATATTGTCATTTACTAATAAATTAAAGGGATTCCAACGGATGTGGATTTTTAATTTTTGCAATGCGCTTGTAGACTAATTGTGCCGATATTAAACAAATAGGCATTCCAATACCAGGACTTGTGCCTGCGCCCACATAAAATAGATTTTTCACTTTTTTACTTTTGTTAGATGGTCGTAACAACGTTTGCTTTAATGTATGCGCCAATCCTAATGCGGTGCCTTTGTAGGCGTTGTAATCTCTTTGAAAATCATCACTCCAGTAGGAACGTTCGTAGACAACATAATCTTCTAAATCGGGTACATCTAGATCTTTTTTCATAAGACCGTAAATCTTTTCTCGATAACTGGCCATTTCTTCCTCCGAAATTGTTAATCCTGGCGGAATAGGTACTAATACAAATAAGTTGTCTTTCCCTTCAGGCGCCAAACTAGCATCCGTTTCTGTGGGTTTGCAGATGTAATAACTTGGATCGGTTGGCAGTTGTGGTTTGTCAAACAATTCTGTGAAGTTTTGTTTCCAATCTTCGCCAAATCGCAAGTTGTGATGACTTAAGACGTCTAGTTTTCGATCTAATCCTAAATACATGATAAATGCACTTGGACTCAACACGGTTTTTTTCCAATACTTTTCTGGATAGGTTTGATACTTTCTTTCTAGCAATTTTGTTTCCGTAAACCACAAATCGGCATTAGATATTACAATATCAGCACGTACTTCTTCTCCACTTTCTAACTGTACACCGACTGCTTTTTTGTTTTCTACCAGTATTTTTTGGACAGGCACTTCCGTTCTAAATTCTGTTCCGTGTTTTTTATTGATGCGAACTAAAGATTCTATAATTTCATAAATGCCGCCTTTTGGAAAATATACGCCCATATCAAAATCAATGAAGTTCATGATATTGTATAACGCAGGTGTTTTGGCAGGATCAGAACCTAGGAATACTAAGGTATATTCGAGTATTTTTTTGATGCGATCGCTCTCAAACCATTTGTTCAAGTAGGATTGCATGGTTTGAATCGGATTGAGTTGGATGCCTTTTTTGATGAGCTTCCAACTTAGAAAATCTGCAGAAATACCAATGTTTCGAT
Organism: uncultured Kordia sp.; assembly: GCA_964535135.1. GTDB lineage: Bacteria > Bacteroidota > Bacteroidia > Flavobacteriales > Flavobacteriaceae > Kordia. Next base: position 11,083 of record CAZHSA010000020.1, on the reverse strand, counting down.
ACATAAAATAATGTTTCGCCATTTGGTATTGTTCGCCGGAGCGCTTTAGATATTCGCGCAACTTTGGCGTAATGCCTGGTTCTAGTTTTTCAAAAAGTGGCAGATCTTTTTCTAAATCGGAGTGAATATCTAATACGGGAATTTCTTCATCGTTGGAAAAAAAGACACGGTATGAAGGTGATAGTTTGATCAACTCTAAATGTTTGGAAATGTCTTCTTCTAGCAGCTTATAATAGTTTTGAAACACATCGGGCATTAAGTACCACGAAGGTCCCATATCAAACGTGTAACCATCAGCTTTAAAAATATTGGCACGTCCGCCAAGTGTTTTGTTTTTTTCAATAACCGTGACTTCATATCCTGCTTTTGCTAATAAAGCAGCCGAGCCCAAGCCGCCAATTCCCGAACCAATAATGATGATTTTTTCTTTCTTTTTCACAATTGTAAAAATACGGAAAGTTGTGCAAAGTTGTGAGACTTTGTGCTTTTACTCGACCTTATTTATTCTTCTTCATCGGATACTTTGTCAAAAACCCATTCAAATTCATCTTCCTTTATAAGATGATGTATAATTTCTGTAATTTCTTTTCGGTTAATTTTATCAATAATTATCATATCGGATGACCAAAAGTATCTTCCTGTCAAACACTCACCTGTACGTTTGTTTTTTTGTCGCAAATGCTCAATATTCTCATAAGTAAAAAAAGAAGCAACAAATCGAGTATTATCAGTAAACGTAACAAAAACATCTGTGTTATCATTCATTTCTAAAGTGCCACCAACAATAGGTCCTTTTATTTCACTTCCTATCCAAATTTCTTTTATCGTAGCTTTCATTGCTTCTAATATACAAAGCTTTTTACAAACTGTGCTTTACCAAAAACGCTAAGTTTTTTTTAACGTTTCGTATAATCGGCAGACTGTACTCAACTGCTAAAATCTCAACGCTGTAAAGTCTCAAAAGCGGCTTCCGTAAGAATTTCGGTAAGTTCTAATTCAATGCGTTGTTTTTGTTCTGGTAGTTTTCGTTCATATTTTACCATTCCAATATTTTTGGCGTAATAAGTACGCTGGTGAAATATAAATTTGTCATTACGGTACTTTTCATACATCAGATAATCATCTTTAAAAGCTGCTACTTTGTATTTTTTTCCGTGTACGGTTATTTTTTTAATTCCAACAAACTTTCTGCTTTTGGTAAATTCAAAAGAACCGTATTTATTCTTATAAGTTACCGCATATTTATAAGCTTCAGAAGGGCTCCACAAATAGACATTCGTTTTTTGAACAGTACTTAGTATGGGAATGTTTTTACCATTTTTTGATATTTCATAATCGGTATACCTAGTAAGTTGCGCACCTTTTTGGGTGATGAGTTCTTCAAAAACATTATATACCCTAAAGTTTCTATCGTAAGAAATCGTTTTTATAGTTTGATCTACAGGTGAAGTAATGACTTTCCAATATTCAATATTAGTAGTGTCGTTTTTATCTACATATTTATAAACCATTATGGTTTTCTTTTTACCTAATGGATAATAGTAGTTTTTTACGTTTTTTTGTGCTTGTAAACAACTAACATAGCCAAGAAAGAATACTACAAACAGTTTTAGTAACTTAATCATATCTAAATAAAGGTATTTTTTAAATGTACTTTATTTTACAGACTTTACAAAGCTCCAGATTGTACTGAGTTTAGTTTTATTATTTAATAGAATATAGAAATACAGCCGTTTTCTTTATATAGCTGTCGTTATATATAAATTACGACGGGCACCAATTTTTAAAATGTTTTATTTCTTTTAAGTTTGGTTTCTACTAACTTTCAAAATATATCTTAGATGAAAAAAAAGAATTTTAAAGCCTTAAGAATTAAAAAAATATCTATTTCTAAAGTAGGTGGCGTATATGAAATCGCAGGTGGTAATTATAGTCCTGGTACTGGAGCTGGTAGTAGCCCCCCTTATCTTGCTTAACGATTCATGAACCTAATTGTCATACTAATAATGATCATGATGATTGTGTACCTGAATCTATCATAGTGTGTACTTATAAGTAATACAAAACGCTAAAAATAGTGGAAGCACTCGTTTAAAAAGGGTGATTTTCCTACGAATTAAACTTTGACCTAGCTGTACATTTGTGTCATAATTATAACCACTAAATAAAAAAGTTATGCCACATCATCCACAAGGAACCAAAGGTTGGACACTCTTAAAAGGCTATCAAGCTATTTGGGATCCAAAAGTAGATTTAGGAAAGTTTTATTTTACTGATTTTAGAAATAATCGTAATGAAACACCGTACATGGACGCTGAAAATTTTGCCCGTGTTATTGATATTTTACGCAACGAAAAACCTGTGTATGGAAATGCAAGTACAGGTTCGGTAAATACTGCCAAAGAAGAAATTGGTGAAGAAGAAAGTTAGACTTTCAGTATTCATACGAAAAAAGAAAGTCCAACCGTTGTGTTGGACTTTCTTATATACTTTTGTTTATGATTTATTTTTCAATCAAACTCAATTAAATAATAAAGTGAGTCTGATGCAGGAATATCATTCCATTGACCTGCCACTCCTAATCCTCCAGTAGGTTGCGGCCATACATTTAATCCGATTCCTAAAGCATCTTGGTTTCCTGCAAAATTGTCTGGTTCTGTTCCCCAATTATTATACAAACCACCAACAGCGCTGCCATTAGCATCACCTTGCCAGAATTGCGTTGTATCAGCATCATTATTTCCATTCCATACCCATACACCTTCTGAAGCAATATCGTTTCCGCCTAAAAATACATACGAAGCAGCTCCTCCACTGTTAGACACCGTGTTGTTTAATGAAATACCCGCATTGTTCATAAGCTCATTAAAGATAGCCGTGTTTTCTTCTGCACTATTAATTTCTGCTAAATATCCGCCTCTTTCTACAGCACAAGCGGCTGCAGCTGCCCAATTTTTATTTTCTCTAACCAATTCATACGTTTTGCCATTGTATTGAAACGTGTAAATGTTTGCAGGATCGGCACAGGTACTTTGTATTACTGTAACAGTAACTGTATAATTTACACTACTATTATCTTCTGCCGTAACAGTATATAGTACTGGAGTTGTAAAATCTTGAGCTACTCCCGAGTTTGGAGCAATGGTTGCTTGATCGGAAATGGCAATGTTAGGACTTAATGATGAAGCATCTGTTCCTATTGGTAATGTAATCATTACTGTTTTTGCCGTTTCGTCAATAGTTCCATCTACAGCGTTGATACTGAAACTAGTGATTTGCTTTTCGTCACTCAGTGCTGCTGCTGTTACCGTTACAGTCACGGTATATGTTACTGAACTCGTGTCTTCTGCTATAACTGTATATACAACAGGTGCAGAAAAGTCTTGAACTACTTCTGAGTTTGGTATTATTGTCGCATTATTAGATACGGTAATCATTGGTGATAAAGATGTAATGTCGGTTCCGCTTGGTAATTCAAGTGTAATAGTTTTATCGGTTTGGTTTATGGTTGCTTCCATAGTATCAATACTGAAGCTTAGAATTGCTTTTTCGCTGTTCAGTGTTATTATTGGCGCTGGTTCATTTTGGCAAGACATGATAATAAGTGCCATGAGCGCATACATTTTGTTTTTCATATTTTTCATTTTGTAGACATGTTTGAATTCACGAGCTAAAGTAGTTGCAAAATGAAGTCTTTAATAGGAACACTAACGTCAATTCGCGGAATTATAAGAAGTCTGTAATTAGAAAAACACGCAATTCACGGAATTATACGTTATTGTAGAAAGGTATATAGCATGTAAAATTATAAAACTATATTGTTATGCTTTTTGAAACTCGTTTTACCTTCAAATTTTGGTCTGTTTAAGTGCAAATGGTTGTGATTGCAATATTGTTTTTCATTTTTGAAATTATTTCGACTTTGCAACGACCATAAACGTGTAAAATACGTTAATTTTGCACTTTCAATAATTATAGTTAAAAATTGGGTTAAGGATAGGAGCATTTGTTTGAGCTCTTTTTGATTTGTATTCCTGCCTACGCAGGAATGACAAAGCAGAAAAGCGAGTGCGGATAGCCTGGCCTCCAAAAAATTGGAGGAAACCCCAAACAACATATTATGCAGACAGAAAACACTACTTGGTATGCGTCTTGGTTTGATACTCCGTATTATCATATTTTATATAAAGATAGAGGATATGACGAAGCGGAAGCTTTTATGAAACATTTGGTGGAGTTTTTGAACCTTCCGGAAGACGGCACTATTTTAGACTTGGCATGTGGAAAAGGCAGACATTCGGTATTTTTGAATAAAATGGGATATGACGTTACGGGCGTTGATTTGTCATCAAATAGTATTGAGTATGCATCCCAATTTGCCAATGAAACTCTACGATTTGAAGTACATGACATGTGCAAACCGTACCCAAAACAGTTTGATGCTGTGTTTAATTTGTTTACGAGTTTTGGCTATTTTGAACACGAATCGGATAATTTGCGTACACTAAAATCTATTAAAGAAGAACTGAATTCAACTGGTTTTGGTGTGATTGATTTTTTAAATGCTGATTTTGTGATTGAAAATTTAGTTGCCAATGAAATTAAAGAAGTGGACGGAATTATCTTCCGTTTGCATCGCTATGTAGAAGACGGTTTTATCTACAAAGACATACGTTTTGAAGCCGACGGACGCGAGCATCACTACACCGAAAAAGTAAAAGCTTTGACCTTACAAGATTTTGAATCGTATTTTACTGCGGCAGATATTAATTTATTAGCTATTTTTGGGGATTATAGTTTAGGAAAGTTTGACAAAAAGACTTCCTCACGACTTGTAATGATTTTCAAATGATGCATTATTTACTACCCATCTTAGCCGTATTGCTGGGATTTATTTTTGTAACCGTATTTAAACTTCGCGATAAGCAACACAAGAAGTTATTACTGGCATTTAGCGGAGCTTTTTTATTAGCTATTACCGTTTTTAACTTGCTGCCCAATGTTTTTAGCACGTACAAAAACAGTTATGGAATTTTTGTTATGGCTGGAATTTTATTGCAAATATTTTTAGAATTTTTCTCTAAAGGAGCCGAACACGGACATGTACACACTCATAAAGGAAGTCGCGTTTTTCCTTGGTTGTTGTTTGTAAGTTTGAGTGTTCATGCAATTTTAGAAGGATTTCCCATGCATCACCACGATCATTTGGTCTGGGGAATTGTAGTGCATAAAATTCCGATTGCCATTATATTGACGGCGTTTTTTTACCAAACTGAAATGTCTAAAATTTCTATTTTGACCTTTTTAATATTGTTTGCGTTTATGACGCCTTTGGGAAGTTTTTTATCGGAACAATTGACCTTTTTAGAAGCGTATCAAAATGAAATATCTGCGTTGGTCATTGGAATCTTTTTACATATTTCTACTACTATATTGTTTGAAAGTTCTGAAGGACATAAGTTCAATTTGACAAAATTGTTGGTAATTATTAGCGCTACTGTACTGGCTTATTTTTTATGATGCACCGCGCAACATTCGTCTTCCTTACATGTACAGTACTTTCGGTTGTAAATATGTAAAAACACCAAACCGAGAGACGGAAAATAGATAGCAGCTTCAGGAATGTGCAACCAATGTAATTTTTCATTTATTAAAATCACAAACAATAAGCTCCAAGTTCCCCAAAATGCATACTTCATCCAGGCTTTGCTCGTAACTTTTACAGACCAATATACGGCAATGAAAGAGATCGCCAGAAAAGCATAATCTAACACTTTCCACCAAAAAGGAATGCCTTCATGATGACTAGCTAATTGTGCATGCGCAATGAAAAGTAAAGGCGTAAAGGTGCAATGCAGCAAGCAAAGACTACTAGCAAACATTCCGATAATGTCAGACTTATTTTTGTGTAAAATCATAATATTAATGCAACTTAGTTGCAAAAGTAGTTATATTTTTTGTAAATACAACTAAGCAACCTTACATTTGTGTCATGGGAGTGATGAGAAAAACGAAATCGGTTCAAACACTGTTAGCCATTTTTGAGAAAAATAAAGCTGCGATTTCCGCAGTACAGCTAATTGAGAGTTTGAAAGAAGAAATGAACAAAACGACTATTTACAGAATTTTGGAACGTTTAGAGCATGACGGAATTGTACATTCTTTTATGGATGCAAACGGACTTTCATGGTATGCTACTTGCCATGGTTGCTCGGCGTCACAGCATATAGATGTACATCCTCATTTTCAGTGTCAGGATTGTGGAAAAGTAGATTGCTTGTCTGTAGACATAAAAATACCTATGATTCCTAATCGGGAAATAACTTCGTCTCAAGTCTTATTGATTGGGAAATGTGAAAATTGTCTTTTATAATTTCTGAATACTAACGATACCATCTTCTAAGAACAATACTTTTATGTTTAGCAAAGCCGAATCACGACAGTTACGCCAAGATTTTTGGACTTCGTTTGGGAAATCATTCCCACGAAAGTGGATTTTATATAATACTAAGATTCGCGATTTTTCTTTTAAGTTTTATTTTGATAAGAAAAAAGCCATGGTTTCGCTTGATATTGAAGATGCAAATATTGAAAATCGTATTAAGTATTGGGATAAGATGATTTCTTTAAAAGCTATTTTACTGGATGAATTTCTCCCTGAAGCTATTTTTAACGAAGCGTATGTTTTGGATAATGGCAAAGAAATTTCAAGAATCTACTTGGAAAAACACAAGGTTTCTATTCACAATAAAAATACTTGGCAAGAAACGATGGTGTTTTTAAACGAAACCATGCAACAGTTTGAAGCATTCTACTACGAATATGAAGATTTTATTAAAGCGTGATTAGATTGGCTTAGATGCGCTTTGCTGCTAGACGCGCACTTTGTGCTGTTAGATTGCTCCGCTATTAGATATGTTCTTACAAGTGTAGGTATCTTTCTGTTAGACTCGTTTTACTTTTACTGTCATTCACACTTGATGCGGAATCTTACTCATGGTGATGGGAAGCCGAATCAAGTTCAGCTTGACGCGAGATTGTTTGTTCTTTAACTAAAAAAACAGCTCAAAACTAACATCTTTTTTACCACAAGTTCACAACTGTTTTTTAAAATCACTTGAAGCCTCTTTACAACAAGCTTTGGAACGTATCAATCTGTTTTTTATACATCCTATATTACTTTTGTAAAATTTACACTACAAAAATTAGTATTTTTCCTTAACTTGAAAAACTAACCATACCACACATAGTATTAATCACCTAAAAATCAACATCATGGACAAAAGTAAATCCGCGTCTACAATGACCTTTTTACGCAAAACTGATAAAAATGGTGGCGAGCTCGAAATGTTCGTTACCGATATAGAAAATACTAAAATTTTAGAACGAAAAAAAGGCACATCGCTCTTCTCTTCTACTATTGGCGAAAATGAAGAAGTTGTTGTTATTGGCGCCGGCGTTGCTGGATTGTCTATTGCGTACGAATTGTTAAAACATACAAAGTTTACCGTTACGATTTTAGAAGCACAAAATAGAATTGGTGGACGGAGTTTAACAGTACGACCTGGCGATAGCTTTACCGAAAATCCAGAAAATAAGCCTGACACTAGCTACACACAAACATGCGATTTTACAGTGGAAGACATGTATAATTTGCCATATTTGAATTGTGGTCCAGGACGCATACCATCAGCACATCGTGATGTGTTGAATTATTGTAAAACACTTGGCGTGAAGCTGGAAGTGTATGTCATGCAAAGTCGTTCCAATGTTCTATATGACGGCAAAAGTTTTGTAGATGCGAAAGGAAATCCTAAGACAATTGTAAACCGTAGATTGGCAAACGATCCACGAGGATATTTTTCTCAGTTTTTATATGCACTGCCTGATTTATTGAAAGTCATTGAAGAAAGTCCTGATCCTACGAAATATGAAAAGTTTTTGGGTTTTGTACAACCGTTAGTCCAAGCGCTAGATGCGAAAGACGGTAATGAAGATAAGTTTAAAAAATGGTTGAAAAAGTTTGGAGATTTAAGTGCAACAGGAATTTTTGAAAAAACATCGCGTTCAGGCTATACGGAATTGCCAGGAAAGACCATGTTGGGCGAAGAAGAAAACATTGAACCAAAACTTGATTTTACACAGATGCTTGAATCTGAATTTTGGAATTTAAGCTTTTATCAACCTGACGACTTTTTGTGGCAACAAACTTCGTTTCAACCTGTTGGCGGAATGGACATGTTTGTAAAAGCCTTAGCCGTTGAAGTGCAAAAGTTAGGAGGAACTATTATTTTAAATGCGCCAGTTACGAAGATCTCTAGAACAGATCATACCTATTCTGTAAGTTATCAAAGTGGAGAAACGATCAAAACAAAAACTGCTCACAATTGTTTTAGCAACGTGCCAATTCCACTTTTACAAGATAAAATTACCAAAGGATTATTTAAAAATCCAGATTTCGAAAAAGCATTGAATATTGTGTTTGATCATAAAGAGTTTTTACGTCCAACGGTCAAAGTTGGTTGGCAAAGCAAGCGTAAGTATTGGCAAGATCCTACTGATAAAAATACAATTCCAATTTTTGGAGGAATTTCATGGACAAGTCATCCCATGGTACAAATGTGGTATCCGTCCAATGATTACCATCAAAACTTAGGAATATTAACAGGCGCGTACAACTTTGCAGGCAATGCGATTGAATGGGGAGATCACGATCCGCAATGGCGATTGGATGAAGCACGAGAAGGTGCGGCATTGTTACACGGAAAAGAATTTGCCGATCAATTGAGTCACGGACTTACCGTTGCTTGGCAGAATATTAAAACACAACGCGGCGGCTGGGTTGATTGGACAAAGATTGACGATCAAACCAAAGATCCAGATTTGGATTACCATCAAATTCTTCGCATTCGAAAGAAAAATATTTTACAACGTGCCGAACACGCACCACACGAATCTGCCGAATGGGTATACAATACTTTACAAGAAGGCGACGACGGATTTTATATTGTAGGCGATCAATTATCGGCGTTGCCAGGTTGGCAAGAAGGCGCTGTTTCTTCAGCTTTAGTAGCTTTTGGATTGTGTGTAAAGATGGAAGGCTTTAATGCTCCAAAATTACGCCAAGTACCATTTACCGCACAGTTAGTGGAAGGAAGATAATATTTTTGTCATTTCGAGCATTATTGAGATTATAATATATGTTCAATAATGCTCGATTTGATATGTGTTTTTTAAAATTGGTACATTAATAAATTGACACATTAAAACATTGTTACATTAAAAACCTATACTTTTTTGATGACATAGGTTACAATTCCCCAAATGAGCAATTGTTTGTCTTTGGTCACTTTTATAGGTTTATAGTTGTCATTTTCGGGCATTAAATACACACAATCTTCGGTCATTTTTAAACGTTTTACGGTAAACTCGCCATCTACATAACATACTGCAATTTTACCATTTTTTGGAGGAATGCTTTTATCTATTACTAATAGATCATCATGATCTAAACCCGCACCAATCATAGATTCGCCACTAACGCGTGCATAATATGTGGTTCGCTCATCGTTCACTAACTCTTCATCCAAACTGATGCGTTTATTTCTAAAATCATCTGCAGGAGAAGGAAATCCTGCAGAAATTCCATCTTCTACATATTCAAGTTGTATGTCTCCTTTGATAGATTTGTAAAACGTTAGTAAATTGTCATTTTTAGATTTTTTCATCTTTTACTCTCAATTAAATCGTATCACAGTTCAATTTGATAATATCACTAAATTTTGTCGTGTATTCGGGAGATAAATGGGCTTGTCGCATTTTCCAAGTTCGTTGTAAATCTTGATTCGCTATTTTTATTTTTTGTCGCCCGTATTTATCATTTAAGTTGTCCATTGCTGCCATTAACTTTGTGTGTTTTGGATTTTCATTTTGGAATAAATCCAATTGCAATGCGTCTGTTTTGATCAATCCTGTTAAGATAACGCCCGCTTTTTTATATTGAATGCCTGGCTTAAAAACATCATCCAACGCTCTTAGTGCATATTTATTGATGATGAACGTAGAATTTGTGGCATACGGCAACGTAACCATTCTTTTGGCTCTGTAATAGGAATCGTTTCGCTTATTGCGATCACTTTTTAAATAAATCATCACCACATTACAAGAAGAATTTTGCATTCGTAATTTTTCTGCACAGCGTGAAGCAAATGTTACAATGCGCTCTTTCATGTTTTCGCGATCAGCAAAGGTAAATTCAAAGCTTCTTGTCGTCGCAATTGCTTTTTTGTTTTGTACTTCATCTTCGAGTAAAATTGTAGGTTCACCTTCTAAGTCCTTTTTCAGTCGCAGTCCAACAATTGACATGTTTCGCTTTACCCAATCGTCTGATAATTGTGTGAACTCATACGCAGTTTGCACGCCTTTATTTTGTAGACGTTTGGCATTTCCAGCACCAATTCCCCATATAGCGTTTGCAGGTAGCCATTTGAGCATTTTTACACGTTTCTCTTCTGAATCAATTACATGAGAACCATGAGTTCTTTCCGGAAACTTTTTGGCAATATTATTCGCTGCTTTAGAGAGCGCTTTCGTTGGTGCAATTCCCACACTTACAGGAATTCCCGTGCATTGATAAATATATTTTTTTATGTTGTGACCGACGGTTTCATAATCATCCGAATGCGGAAGTTTTAAAAAAGCTTCATCAATACTATATACTTCTACTTCTGGTGAAAAATCTTCGAGAAGTTTCATCACGCGTTCACTCATATCGCCATACAACGAATAATTAGAAGAGCGGATTTGAATGTTTTTCTGTGCGATGATTTCCTTATACTTAAATAACGGTGCGCCCATGGGAATTCCTAAAGTTTTCGCCTCTTTACTTCGAGAAATGACACAGCCATCATTGTTGGACAAAATTGCCAACGGCTTGTCTATTAGACTCGGATCAAACGCTCTTTCGCACGACGCATAAAAGCTGTTACAGTCAATGATTGCATACATATTTTCAGGGGAATTTTATACTCTAAAAATAATGATTTGTCAACTGTTTTTTTGGGGTTGAAAAAAATAATTCCTG
>CAZHSA010000019.1:0-22485 GCA_964535135.1 uncultured Kordia sp. | reverse complement strand
CGCCATCCAATAGTTTTTGAATTTTCCAATTCATAATTTTAGTTTTTAAAAGTTATATGTGCCAGTATTGACACACATATCTTTCAAGATTTGATTTCAAAAGATTTTCAATGAACTTTGACAAAAGACGTGAAAAAGTGCGCAATCTTTTTACGTAGTGGAGTTTTTTCTTTGATCGTAGAATCCTGTTTTAGTGTATTGTATTCAATTTTTTTTCGGTAAGGAATACGTTTTTCAAAAATGATTGTTTTCTTTTCTTCAAAAGAAGTGGGAATTTGTAGTTTGTCTAGTGTTTTTTGCACGAAGTTTTTAATCTTGATAAGTAATTCAGATTCTTCACAAGAGCCAAAGCCAACAAATAGAGAATCTATATTATTGCAAAAAACATATAGTTTCCAAAATAAGACATATTTTGATTCGTAAGAGTAACTCCAAACGAGCTCATTTAAAATTCTAGAACATGCTTCTAGATTTGTTACTTTAACTATTTTTAAACATGATTTCTCTACAGAAAGAATAGTTTTAAATTCAATTCCATATTCTTTAACAGCTTCTTTCTCAAGAAGAGATAAACTGTTTTTCAATTGATAATTCATTGAAACAATCGTATATAGAAAAGGATCATCTTCAAGTTGATTTAGAATAGCTTCCTGATTGTATAACCATTCTTCAAAAGCTTGAATAGACTGTTTCCCAAGTAATGTATTGTATATTTTTAATTGTAATGTTTTCATGATAAAACTATTCAAATAGAAGCAAAAAAAATTAGCCAATTGGCTAATCAAAATTTAAAAATTTATCTTACTGATTTTTTAAACACCAATGTAAGATTTTTGCGGTGTTGTTGGCATCGTCCACACCTCGGTGATGTTTTCCTTCTAAAGGAATCCGGAGTTGTTTTAATGCACGTGCCATTCCGATGCCGCGTCGCATTCGATTGCAACGTCTAAACTCTTCTTTGACATTGATATGCTGATCTCCAAATGGGAAATCGACCTGTTTTTTTCTGCATTCTTCCATGACTTTGTTACGATCATACGCGCCGTAACTTGCCCATGTGTATGCAGACGAATCATACTCGTCAAAAAGTATATCAATCGCATCTTCAAAAGAAACGCCATCTTGCGCTACCATTTCGGGTGTAATTGAGGTGAGTTCTGTGCAAAATCGACTGATTTCGGAATGTTCAGGAATTACAAGAATTCCTTGTTGCTTAGATATTTCTCCCGTAAGGGTATCTAATTCGCAAATACCAATTTCGATAATCTCACTATGAGCTCGTTGGTATTCGCCGTCTTGTTCCCAGCACGTAGCTTCTAAGTCTACCACTAGGATTTTGTCTGTTGTTTTCATCTTTAAATGATTTTTAATAATTGTTTATTTTATCTCGCTATAGCGCGAAATTTTTTGTTGATACTGACAGATGAAAGCCGACGCACAATTAATATGTAAAGAACTTGTGCAAAGAACGTTATTTAACTACGCAATCTTTTTACGCAGTAGCGATTTTTTTGTTATTTTCACACCAAATACAAGAAAATGGCAATTAATAAAAACGCACTGATTCGATATAAAACCATTGATAAATGTTTGCAAAACCGCTATCGGAAATGGACGTTGAACGATTTGATTGAAGCTTGCTCAGATACGTTACACGAGTATGAAGGTCGCGAAGTGAATGTGAGTCGCAGAACGGTTCAACTAGATATTCAAATGATGCGTAGTGATAAATTGGGCTATAATGCGCCCATTGTGGTGTACGATCGAAAGTATTATAAGTATGAAGAGGAAGACTATTCCATTACAGATATTCCGTTGACAGAGAATGACATGAATGTATTGTCGGAAACGGTGGAAATGTTGAAACAGTTTAAAGATTTTTCGCTGTTTTCAGAATTAGGCGGCATCATTCAACGGCTAGAAGACAAGGTGTATACCGAAAAAACGCATCAAGCTTCGATTATTCATTTAGACAAAAATGAAAACCTAAAAGGCTTGCAATATTTAGATTTGCTATATCAAGCCATTTTAAAAAAGATCGTGCTGCGATTGACATATAGATCGTTTAAAGCGCGACACGCATCAGAAGTAATTTTTCATCCGTTTATTTTGAAAGAATACAATAACCGCTGGTTTTTGGTAGGTGTTTCGGGGAAAAACCCTAAAATTATTACGTTGGCTTTAGACCGAATTCTTAATGTGGATTACGATTTGGACATTCCCTACCGAAATGAGGATTTTAACGGCGATACATATTATAAAAATACAATTGGTGTGACCGTTTTAGACAAAAAACACATTCAACGAATTGTATTGAAAATTGACAAAAGCAACGCGCCGTATGTAACAACAAAGCCTTTTCATAATACACAAGAAATCATTTCAGTAGCTAAAGACGGAAGCATCACAGTGCAATTGCAAGTGCATATTAATTTTGAATTGGAACGTTTAATTCTTGGGTTTGGCGAAACGATTGAAGTATTAGAACCGCGCTTGTTGCGCAAACGGATTCGCAAAAAATTAGCTGCTGCGGCAAGCAAGTATACAGAGTAAATTTTATATTTGTGCGGTTACAAATGATACACTTTCTATGAAATTCAACTACTTTTTTATTTTTCTTTTGCTGCATCTTCATTTTGTCTGTGGACAATCGGCAGCGATTACAATTGATGGTAATTTTGATGATTGGAATGCAAGTTTGACAACCTATACAGACACAAGTGAAAATATTTCAGGAGTGGATTTACTTGAAATTCAAGTAACAAATGACGACGAGTTTTTGTTTATCAGAATCAAAGCAGATCAAGAATTTGATTTAACAGACGACAATACCATTATACAAGAAATAGGACTTTTTATTGATGCAGATAATAATACGAATACAGGATTTGACATTCAGCAAGATTATGGTTCGGAATTAGGATTGTTATTTACACGTTTGTTCGCGCATTATAATGTAACGCCGTATTCGCAAGTAAGCATGTCAGATTTAAAAGTAAGAGTGGCGCCCACGGTAAGTTCGGACGAGTTTGAAATTGCCATAGGTCGTCATGTATTGCCAGATGGCATCAATACATTATTTCCATCATCTACCATAAAAATATTAGTCAAGAATGATGACAATTTTGATCGAATCCCGAATATCGGGAGTGTTTTTAGCTATACTTTTGATGAAACGCCTGTGCCAGCGTACACACCAATAGACATTAATAAAGAGACTTCGGAACACATTAGAATTGTAGCGTATAATACGCTATTCAATGGATTGCTAGAACCCAATCGTTTGAATGAATTTGAACGCATTATCAAATCGCTCAATCCAGATATTATAGGTTTTGTAGAAAGTTACAATACGTCAGAAGCGTATGTAAAAGGATTGTTTGATACATGGCTGCCTTTAGGAACGGTTGATGGCTGGTATGTAGAACAGCATGGAGGCGAAGTCACAGTTTCGCGCTGGGAAATCACGCAGCAATGGGATCATTTAACACGCCAGTTTCCAGTATTGATTGATCTTCCAGACGCAACCTATCATACCGATTTACTGTTTACCAATGCACATTTGAGTTGTTGCGGCGCTGATACATCTCGCCAAGATCAAGTAGATCAATATGCAGCGTTTATCTTGGATGCGAAAACCGTTGGTGGATTGATCGATCTTCCAGAGAATACACCTTTTGTATATGGAGGCGATTTGAATTTAGTAGGCTTAGCTCAACAGTTAGAAACCTTAAAAACGGGCGATATTCAAGATACTGCAACCTACGGACAAGGCGGATTTTTAGATTGGGACGATACAGAAGTTACAGAAGAAAATTGTTTGCAAGCTGATGTACGTATGAATTATACATGGCGATCCGATTCGCAAGCATTTCCGCCTGGAAAGTTAGATTTTATGTTGTTTTCAGATTTTGCATTGGAAGCAGAAAAGTCATTTGTACTGCAAACAGAATTGATGTCTACAGCACGCTTAACAACGTATAATTTGCTACAAAACGATACAGGAACGGCTTCAGATCATTTTCCTGTTGTCACAGATTTTTCAATAAAAACGGCAACAGTGTCTCCAATTGTATACTTGCAAGGTGCGGGAATGAATCCGTATGTAGGCGAAGAAGGATTAATGCGAGATGATTTACGTAGAAATGATCTATTGCCAACAGCTTCACCATATCAAGACGGTTTGACTTGTAATGCAAATGTTTTTAATACAACCTTAGGTCAAGAGTTTAATGACATTGTTGATTGGGTATATATCGAATTACGTGATCCTACGAATAATACACAAGTAAAATATGGACGATCTGCGTTGTTGCAGCGTGATGGAGATATTGTCGATGTAGATGGAGTAACAACAGCCGTAAAACTCAATGTGCCGCCAGCAGCGTATTATGTAGCGATTCGTCATCGAAATCATTTAGGAGTCATGACTACTGGAGAAATTGAATTGTCTCAAAGTATTGTTTCGATAGATTTTGCACTAAATTCTAATTTAATAAGTTACGGAACACATCCGCAGACACAATTTGGACATTCTTTTGGATATTATGGAATGTGGGCAGGAAATGTAAGCACCAACGACATCATTCAATATACAGGGACAACTCCTGATGCACCTGCAATTTTAAGCGAAGTGCTCAACGATTCTGGAAACTTTTTAAACTTTCCGACGTATGTCATTACTGAATATAATGTGCATGATGTTAATATGGACGGAAATGTTCAATACACAGGAACTACACCAGATACGCCATTCATCTTACAAAATGTACTGGCGCATCCAGGTAATTTTTTAAACTTTAGTACGTATCAAATTCAAGAACAATTGCCTGAACATGAATAGCAGTTTAAATTAAGATTTTTCTACAACACATTCTTTTTGTTGTAACGTTATTAAACAATGAGTTTCATATGTACACGGTATTTGAATAGAAGTACAAGGACCACCAGCCGATCCAGGACATGGGCCGCCAAATAAGGTTCCGGCAGCAGCGCCTCCTTGCGTTTTTTCAGCATGTAAGCTGGAAACTACTTTTTTGTTGAGCTGTAAACTTTGTAATTGCTTTTTTTTCATGAGATAAGTTTTTTGGTTATCTCATAAAGTTACAAAATTGTACATGTACATTTTTATGTTTTAAATGATTTGCCGCTAAAAGAATATTTTAAACGAAACATTCGGCGTTAAACCAAGTGAGAAACGTTGAATCACTTGTTCTAAAATGACTTCTAATTCTTCCGGAGTAGCACCTGTAGTGCCTGGAATAGCAATTCCGCCATCGTCTAGTGGTTTGCGTTCTGCCTTGTAAATTAGGTTGATTGGTTTGACTCTGTTGTATAAGTTGAGTACAGAAACTCCTAGTTGTGCGCGCATTTTTTTAATGTTGAAATCATACAAAATAGACGCATCTAAACGATGAAAAGCAGGCAAACGATCACTGTTGATAGGTCCAAAATTGACAACACCCGCATTTTCGCCATCTGCATCAATCTCAATAACATAACTATTTACGGGAGTTACAGGTTTTCCTGATCGAATTTGCCAACCTAACGAAAATTGCCAATTGTCAACTTTAAGTGTGTTGGAAATTCGGAACGCATGTGTAATGTCGTTATTTCCTGGAAATTTTTCATTTCCTTGTAAATTAGGGAACGAAAACATAATGTCATTAAACGTATATCCTGCCCAAATTTTATAGTTATGCCATTTGTATTTTAATAAAACGTCCAATCCTTTGATGGTGCTTTCGCCTTCTTCTAAATTTTCTAGCGGATTGCTAAAACCGTTGGTAAACGTAGTTAAACCTTCCAGTTCTTTATAATACGCATCAATGTCAATATTTAGATTTTTATGACTGTATAAAATTCCTCCAGAAATTTGATTGCTTGATAGTAACGGATATTGATTGTCATCCGACAAACGCCATAAATTGTTTTCCAAACGCAATTCTGTATGATTGAATTCAATCAATTGCGAAATGGGTTGATTTCTTCGCTCAAGAGCTGTTTTTATACGAAAACGATCGTTTAAAGGATATTCAAAATTAATTCGTGGCTCTACCAAAAAGCGATCAACCGAATTGTAATGTACCAATCGCAAACCAGCATTAAGGAACGCATCATTTTTAAAACTCAGCGTGTATTCGGCAAACAGTGTATTTTTAAAATTGGTGTCACTTTGTCCAGCATCTTCTATTTCGTTATCAAGTGGATTTATTTTTCTAATAATAACATCCAAATCAGTATACGAAAGTTGATAACCCGCAGTTAATTTTTGTGAATCAGTCAAGTTTCGAGTCACGGAAAAATTGGCGCCAACATCTAAAATATCATTCTGACGAATATTAATTTCAGCCAACTCCGGAATATCGTCGCCTGTTTCATCTTTAATTTCATTATTTTGATAATACGAATTGTATTCTGAAAAGTAGACGGTCAGTTTTTCTTGTTGTTTCTCGCTTGTGCGATGTTTCCATTCAAAACTCACTCCTTTGTTTTTGGTAATGAGTGAATCAATCAGTAACTCATCGCCACCAGTGAAGTTAAAATCCAAACGATTTCGAGAGAACAATCCGCTTACAGAAAGTGTGTTTTTTTCGTTTGGTTTTACAACAACTTTCGCACTTACATCTGCAAAAGAAAAATCGTTATTGCTGCTTTCTCTATTAAAATCATCGTCTGTTTCCAGTTCTAACACAGTTCCATTAATATCGCGAGCAACGCCAAAATTAGTAAATATTTTATCGGCATAACTTGTGTAAGTTGGCGTTTTCCAAACGTCTGCGTACGAACGACGCGCAAATACATACAAAGCAGTTTTATCGGATAAAGGTGCTTTTATAAAACCATTTACGGCCAAACCATCTAATTCAAAGCCGCCATTTATTTTTTCGGGAATATCTTCTCCACTAGAAATATCAATAATCCCGGAAATACGATCGCCATAACTTGCGCTTGTGCCCGATCTGAAAATTGCAGCTTTTTGTGCTGCAAACGGATTGAACAAAGAAAACATTCCGTAAAAATGTCCTGTATTATACAGTTTAATATTATCGTATAAAATCAAATTTTGATCCGGCGATCCACCGCGAATTTGAATTCCTGTTGCCGATTCGTCCAAGGTAGAAATTCCAGGAATTAACTGCATGCTTTGTGCAATGTCAGCATTTAGTAAACCTGGTAAAATGCCCAAACGTCTTGTATTTACAGAAATAGAACCATCTTTATTTCGGTCAATTCCATTGATAATATATCCAGAAATAATAACGGCTTCCAAAGATTCTACACCTTCTGATAAATATATCTGCGCACACGTTTCGCTACCCGTAAATTCTTTGGTTTCAAATCCTACACTCTGTACTGTCAACCGATTATTGATCGTTTTTTGAATGGTAAAAAAGCCATTAAGATCTGTAAAAACTTGTTGGTTTTCAGTATTGCTAATTGTTGCAAATGCAATGGGTATTCGCGTAGCTGCATCTAACACATAGCCGCAAATTTTATTATCTACCTGTTTGGGCGCAATAATAATTTGTTTTTCGGATAATTGATCAAAAGTTAAACTCGTTTGCGCTTCCAAAATCATCAATAATTCTGATAATTTTATTTGGGAAACGTTGAGTGTAATCGTTTTATTTTCAATCAAATCGCTGGCAAACGAAACTGAAAGATCGTATGTTTTTTCAACATCTTTAATAACTTGTAAAAGCGGTGTGTTTTGATAGTTGTAGTTTGCATTTTGAGCATTTGAAACGGCAAAAATCAATAACAAAAAAAGTGCACAAAGCTGTTTCATAAATTATAAGATTAGGGCGTGCAAATGTAACAATTTCAATAAGTTATGTTAATTAGAAAGTATAATTTTATTTTCTTCTTTCTTATAACTAATGCCCATTGGTACTAAAGTTGCTTTCAATGCATTGTTCAAGTCTGAATGATAAAAACTTCCAGAAAACAAACGTGTAGTATCTATGTTCGAAGTATCAAAAGTTAGCTCAAAATACAACGATAATTCAGACAATACTTTCGCTAAAGGTTGTGCTACAAACTTAGACATTCCTTTTTTCCATGCAGGTACATCTTCTATGAAAACTTCTCCTATAAAAGTATCATTACTAATTAAAATTTGCATTCCTTTTTCGAGAATATAGCTTTTTTTAGCAGTGTTATTTTGGGTGAATTGCACCTTTCCTCCATAACATTTCAGTTCAAAATCTGTACGGTCTTTAATATTGAATTCAGTTCCCAAAACGGCTACAACTCCTTTGGACGTTTCTACCTTAAAATCATCACCTTTAGTAACTGAAAAATAGGCTTCTCCGTTCAGACTGACAGTTTTGTTGGAAGACCAAAAGAAGCGTTTGTGTGATAAGCTTGAACTCGCATTCAAATCAACAGTAGAACCATCTGCTAATGTAATAGTTTGCGATTCGCCAATGCCAGTAGTATATGTTTTAGATGAGGTTAAAAAAATTCCTGTCGAAAAAATCACTATCGCCGCAATAGAAATATTTCGCCATAGTTTGATCAATTTTCCTTTTTGGGGTTCGGTTGCAAGTCTAGCTTTTACCGTTTGTAAAGCACGTTCTACGTCAATCTTAGGACCATCTAACAACTGCGCTTCTTTGTTAATTATGTCAAATTGTTTAAAGGCAGCTGTCTTTTCAAAGGCAATGCGCTCTTCTTCAGAAAGCTCGCCTGCAATCCATCGCCCTAAAAATGACTCATCTGTCTCGAAATTTTTCATCATACCCTTAGTTTCTTATTAACTAGACATTTAAAAAGGAGCGTACCCTATTAAATTTTTATTTCTTTTCCTAAAATTGCTCGTAACTCCTTTAAAGCTTTGCTCATTCTACGCTCAATTGCTTTTACAGTTAGGCCCGTAATTTCAGCAATTTCTTTATATGTTTTATTTTCAATACGACTCATTAAAAAAACTTCTCTTTCTTTCGGATTGAGTGTATTAATAGCTTCTTTTAGTTTGATTCTAAACTCTTCCACTTCAATTAAAAAATCGGGACTTTCATGATCGGTATTTTCAATAACAGTCTTTTGATGTTTCAAAACTACCTTTTCGTGTGCAACTTCATTTAAAAATGAATTATTACTCGCTGTATAAATATAAGATTTTGCTTTTGAGAAGGTAATTGTGGCGCAAAGTTTCCAGAGTTTAATAAATACATTTTGAACAATATCTTCTGCGCGCTGCAAGTTTCCACACTTATAATAAATGTACTTCGTAGCAGGTTCGTAAAACTTACGAAACAGCTCGTTATAATTTTTTTCCTCGCAAATAGAAGGTTCTTTCTCTGACATTTAATTCAAATCTGGGCTTCAAAAATAGTCAAAACTCTCAGAAAATGAATAAATAAATAGGGTAGCGGTAATTTTTAATGTCATAATTACAAGTAAATCATTGTAAACTCGTGTCTATAATGACCGAATTAAAATATAAAATATGTGAAGTATATATTTCTTTTTTGAGTAATTAAAAGAAAAATTAAACTATGATATCTCTTGTTGTTTAGGAAGTATAGTTTTTTAATGCAATTCACATTTCAGGCTTAGGCAATAACTAATTCTTAGCCCTATTTAAAAATAGTAGAATTAGTAAAGTCTAAGCCTAAATTTTTTTAAAAATAGGGTGTTTGCAATTTTAAAGGTCTTATGTATATAAAAGCTACTCAAAATTTTACTGTATTGATGAAAGCAATACAGTAAAAAATTATCAGATTGGGGTAACATATTTTTACTGAGTTTATGCAGGTAAATACAAAAATTTAAGAGTATAATTTTAGTTTTTCGAGCGACAAGATCAAATCTACATAGGTTTGATCTTGATTATTTTATAACATCCTAATTTATAAACACCTGATGAAAAAAGGATATTCTTTTCATAGAGCACTGGTCATTTTTATGTGTATTCTAATTATGGTTTTAATTGTATCAATTAGAAATATATAAATGTGTATTCAATATGATATTTAACACTAAATAAATAATAAAAAATATGTAAAAAATAGGGTATATAAATTTTTTGCTGTCACTACATAAACAACAAGAAATTCATTTATACATTATGAAAAAAATTACCCTACTTATTATGATGCTTTTATTCTGTGTCATGAGCTACGCTCAAAATTTCAATTATCAAGCAGTAGTGCGCGATGCGTCAAGTAATCCAATAGCCAACCAATCGATGACTGTGCTGGTTCGCATAATTGCAGGAGGACCTTCTGGGAGCGTGCTATATAACGAAGTGCACACCGTAACTTCCAATGCTCAAGGAGTTATAACTTTTCCTGTGGGAAATGGGACATCAGGCGCAAATTTTCAAGCAATTGATTGGAGTACGCAAAACCATTGGATTGATATTCAAGTAGATCTTGCGGGAGGAACCAATTATACACAAATAGGAACTTCGCAATTGCGATTTGTACCATATGCAATGTATGCGCTAAATAGTGCAGAAGCAGGAAATGCTGGAATCTTTACCCAAAATGGAACTGTAGTTAGCAATGGAAACGGAAATACCATAACAGACGATTTTGTATTTGGATCTAGTCAATTAGATAATAATGGCTCTTTTAACGCAGCCTTTGGAAATAGAATGTTCTATGATAAAAGCAAAGCCGCTTTTAGAGCAGGATACACACAAACAACTCAATGGGATGAAGCAAATGTAGGAGAGTATTCTGTAGGTTTTGGTGAAGGTGGAGTAGCTAGCGGACGCAACTCTTTTTCGATGGGACGTAATGCCAATGCAACAGGAAATGAGGCTTTTGCTTTTGGATTAAACGCGGGAGGATTTGCAGATTATGCAAGAGGTTTTGGTTTAAATGCACGTGCTTATGGTATAAACTCCACAGCAATTGGACGCCAATTAAACGCAAACTCAATGGCAGAAATTCAACTAGGACAATACAGTAAGTTTGTTTCTGGTTCTACGGATACTTGGGTTGCTACTGATAGACTTTTTGTGATTGGAAATGGTCAAGAAGACATCAACTTAGCATTAAATAGTGATGCTTTAGTCATGTTAAAAAATGGAAATACAACCTTAAATGGTCAATTAACCTTAGATGGTGATAATGAAGGAACAGGAAGAGCATTTACGTTGCCAGCTCAAGATGGTTCAGCAAATCAAATCATGCAAACAGATGGTTCTGGAAATGTTGCGTGGGTAACACCAGCAGCTGCTGCCATTCCAAATGGAGGAACAAGCGGATATGTGCTTTCAACAGATGGTTCAGGAGTATTATCATGGATAACAAATGACGATGCAGATAACGATCCAACAAACGAAATTGAATTGCCTGTTCAAACAGATGAAGCAGGGAAATTCTTAACAACCGACGGAACCGCTGTCGCTTGGCAAGATATTCCAAATGAATTACCAACTGGCGGATCTACAGGACAAATATTAAGCACAGATGGTTCAGGAGTCTATTCTTGGGTAAACCAAACAGCAGCAGCATCTTTCACAACAACAGGGAATGTTACCAGTAATGCAAACGGTGATACGACAGCAGATGATTTCGTGTTTGGAAGTACGCAAATAGACGATTTACCAGGAATTGAAGATAGCAACAGAATTGTATTTGATAAAAGTAATGCTGGTGCGTTTAGAGCGGGTAGTGCATTCAACACAAACCGATTCAATCAAGATCAAATGGGAGCAGGTTCTGTGGCTTTTGGAGTCAATAACTTAGCTTCAGGAACTTATGCAGCCTCTTCAGGGTCACTAAATATTGTATCAGGATATGCAGGTTATGCACACGGAGAAAGAAATACAGTTTCTTCTACTCATGGAGTGGCAACAGGAACCTTTAATAATATTACAGGAAGTTTTGCAAGTGCACATGGTAGGAATCTAACTTCTGAAAGTTTACTTCAGACTACTTTTGGAACTTATAATACACCTGTTGTAGGAAATGCTAGCGCATTTGTAGCTACCGATCGTTTGTTTGTAATTGGAAACGGTACTGCTGATTTTGATGGAGTGAATGCTTCTGATGCTTTAGTCATACTAAAAAACGGAAACACAACCATAAATGGGACATTAACTATTGATGGTGACAATCAGGAAATGGAACCTGGATATACCTTACCTGCACAAGATGGTACTGCAAATCAAATACTAAGTACTGACGGTTCAGGAAGTACTTCTTGGGTAGATGCGCCAATGGCAGCAATGTCTGCGTTTTCTACAACTGCAAACGTAACAAGCAATGCAAACGGAACGTTGGCTACAGATAACTTTGTGTTTGGTAGCATACGATTAGATGATGATGGAGTAGACAATTCAGGAGATGAAACAAGACTATTTTTTAACAAAACTAAAGGCGCATTCAGAGCAGGAACAGCTACGCAAATTGATGGCTATGCGGGCGGTTGGAATGATGCAAGCGTAGGAAACTATTCTGTTGCTTTTGGACGCGGTTCTATTGCTACCAATACCGCTTCTACAGCAGTAGGTAGTTACAATGCTGTAAATGGAGAAAATGCCTTTGCCGCAGGAGATAACAACCTAGCATCCAGACCTTCGTCAATGGCATTAGGTGGAAGCAACAGTGTTTCAGGAACCTACGCAGTAGGACTAGGTCTTGGTTCACAAGCTACGAGTTACGGTCAACAAACTATCGGACTCTACAGCGAAGGTTTCGCGTCTACAAGTCACAATACGTATGTAGCTACTGATCCTTTATTTGTAATCGGTAACGGAACTGCAGATGCAGCAAGAAGCAATGCATTAGTAATGACTAAAAATGGTAATACAATCTTAAACGGTCAACTAACGATTGATGGTGACAACATAGGTTCTGGAGCTTCATACACATTGCCTGCACAAGATGGAACAGCAAATCAAGTACTAACTACCGATGGAGCAGGAAATGTTGCTTGGGCAGCTGTTGCTACGGGAGCCATGTTTCCTAGTGGAGGAACAGACGGACAATTATTAAAAACAGATGGTTCTGGAAATTATGCTTGGGTAACGGATGCAGTAGATGACGCAGATAATGATCCAACCAATGAAATTGAATTACCAGTTGGTGGAACTAACGGACAGGTATTACAAACAGACGGTTCTGGTGGCTATACTTGGACAGACAATACAGCAGCGCCAAGCGCTTATACTGCTGCTACAATGGCAAGTGGTTGGGCATATTATAACACATCATTTTCAGTAACAACTTTTCAAGATCCTCGTTATAGAAAAGTAAACAATGTGGTAACCTTAGAAGGCTTATGTAATAAAAGTTCTGCTATTAATAATGCAGATGTTATCATGACACTCCCTGTTGGTTTTAGACCTACAAAAACAAGAATTTTTTCAGTGGAAACAGAAAATGGAGCTATGCGTGTAGATGTAAACCCTAATGGGACAATACTCATTGCTACAGGATTTAATGTAAGCCAAAACTGGGTTTCTTTAGATGGCTTGACATTTAGTATAGATTAAAGAAAAAAATAAAAACTTCCCAAATAGTAAAACCCTAATTTCTATTTGGGAAGTATCTCATCTTCAATGTTATCAACGAACCTCAAATCCTATCATATTATGAAAAAAATTACCCTACTAATATGCTTACTATCAAGCCTACTCTTAGTGGCGCAACACAATCAAAATGCTCCTTGGATGAAGGAGTTGAACAACACACAAAAACAAACTGGAAAAAAACCTACTTTTCAAGAAGTACAACAAGCATTCAATACGTATTGGCAAACGCATGACAAAGACGAAAAAGGAAGCGGATACAAACCTTTCAAACGTTGGGAGCAACAATGG
Organism: uncultured Kordia sp.; assembly: GCA_964535135.1. Taxonomy (GTDB): domain Bacteria; phylum Bacteroidota; class Bacteroidia; order Flavobacteriales; family Flavobacteriaceae; genus Kordia. The sequence goes on along the minus strand of CAZHSA010000019.1, from coordinate 8,696 downwards.
AAACGTCGTGTAAAAAAAGATGGTTCTTTACCAACAGCTAAAGAAATATGGAATGCTTGGGAAACAAAAAGTCAAGTTGCACAAACACAAAGAAATACAGATTTAAGTAACTGGCAACCGTTAGGACCGTATAATCACATTCAAGCAAATGCACAACCTTCGGGACAAGGACGACTCAACGCAGTTACAGTAGATCCTAACAATGCTAGTATTTGGTATGTAGGTGCGCCAAACGGCGGTTTATGGAAAAGCTTAGATGCAGGCGCAAACTGGTTACCAATGACAGATAATTTACCGCGTTTAGGTGTTTCGGCCATAGCCGTTGATTATAACAATTCTAATATCATATACATTGCTACAGGAGATGATGATGCAGACCAAACGCCAACTTTTGGAGTATTAAAATCATTAGATGGTGGAATTACTTGGAACACCACAGGCTTAAATGTAAATACGATAGGAAACATGAATCGGATGACTGAGTTGTTCATAGATCCTACAAACTCAAATACATTAATTGCGTCTTCTGATGATGGTGTATACACTTCTTCAGATGCTGGAGTAACTTGGTCACAAAGTTTAGCAGGAATAAACATTCGCGATTTACGCATAAAACCAGGAAATGCGAGTACCATATACTGTGTAAGTAACACAGCATTCTATCGCTCAACTGATGGAGGCGCAAACTTTACACAAATAACTAATGGCGTGCCTACAAATACTTTCCGAATGGTGATTGATGTAACACCTGCAAATCCAAACTATGTATACCTGTTTAGCTCAGATGCTACAGACAATCGCGAACATGGAATTTACCGTTCTACCAATAGTGGACAAAGTTTTTCATTGCGAGATCAAGGTGCGTATACACTAATCGGAAATTATCAAGTTTGGTACAATATGGCCATAGGCGTGTCAGACACCAATGCCAACGAACTGTATATTGGTGTCATGGACGTTTGGAAATCTACCAATGGCGGACAAGCTTGGGATAAACTCAACCGTTGGGATCAATTGACGGAAGCTTACACGCATGCGGACATTCATAGCATTCGCGTAGTCGCAGGAAAAGTATATGTAGCGTCCGATGGTGGCATCTACAGTAGTGAAGACAACGGAACAAACTTTACAGCACATCATCAAGGATTACAAATTGGAGAATTTTTTACTGTCGCTGTGGCGAAAGGAAATGCAAACAACATTACTGGCGGATTACAAGACAATGGCGGACATGGTTTAGACGTAAACGGCGATTGGCGTGCGTATCATCCTGGAGATGGTGTCAATGCTTTAATAACACCAACGGATGACAATACTTATTATGGACTTACACAAGATGGAGGAATTTTATATGTTTCCAATCGTGCAGATGGTTGGTTTACTAGAGTCTACAGGCCTTCAAACTCTGGTATTGGAGTTTGGGTAGCGCCTTTATCTGCAGATAGCAATGGAGACGTATACGCAGCTTGGAGTAATTTATTTAAGTTAAACAGAAATACCTATGAGTGGGAATTGGTCGGCGATTTACAAGGATATACAGACATCATGGAAATTGCGCCTTCCAATCCAAATATTATAGTATCATCAGGACATCAAAATTTCCGTGTAAGCTCTGATGGTGGACAAACGTTAGACTTTAATACCAATGTAGTTGGAAACGCTATTGCGGGAATCGCCATTCACAAAGACGATCCTAATAAAATGTGGATTACCACGGATGGTGATTATGCAAGCAAAGGAGTTTTTAAAACTATCGATGGTGGATTAACCTGGACAGACATCACAGGAAACTTTCCTGTAGCAACAGAATATCCAGAAGATATCATACATCAAGGAAATCATCCACTAAATCCTATCTATGTATCTACCGATTTAGGCGTTTATCGTTTAGACGATAGTAGTCCCGATTGGCAACCGTTTATGACAAATCTTCCAAACACAAAAATAGAAGATTTAGAAATTAACTTGGACGATCAATCCATCACAGCGGCTACGTATGGTCGTGGCTTGTGGCGCTCATCAATTCCTATACAATTATTACAAAATGATGTCAGCTTACGCGCAATCATCAACCCAAACAATACACAAACAAGTTGTGGAGACATTTCACCACAAATACAAGTGCGAAGCAATGGAATTAATGACATTACAGAAATCACCATTAGCTATGGTATTACTGGCGGAACAACGTATAACTACACGTGGAATGGCATGTTGCAATCTAATGAAGAAACACTAATTAATTTACCTGAAATCACAGTAGCTTCAGGATCGTACACATTCGAAGTAAGTACTACAATTGCAAATGACGGAAATACGGCAAATAACATTCGTACGCGAGACTTTAGCGTCAATTCTTCGGGAGATTTTAATGTAACAAACTCATTTGAAAGTGCTTCCGATAATTTAATTGTTGAAAACGGCGTTTGGCAACGAGGTGTGCCAAGCGGATCGGTACTAAACAGTGTTGCTACAGGAACGCAAGCGTATGCCACGAACTTATCAGGAAATTATCCTGAAGGTGTAGAAGCATATTTAATCTCTAATTGTTATGACTTTACGCAAATAATTGATCCTGTCTTAAAATTTCAAATGGCGTATATGCTAGAAGAAAATTGGGATTGGGCAAATGTGCAATATTCATTAAACGGTGGGCAAACATGGCAAAATTTAGGAACTACAAATAGTCAGCCCAACTGGTACAACAGCAATCGAACGGATCAATTTGATTGTCCAGGATGTCCTGGCGCACAATGGACAGGCGCAAACACTACGCTGAATGAATATGGATATGATTTTACGGCAAATGCTGCACTTGGCGAAACCGATTTAACCATAGAAGACAATATTATCTTTAGAATGCGATTGGTGTCTGATAGTGTCATTACTGAAGAAGGAATTGTACTTGATGATTTTGTAGTAGAAGGAAAAGATCCGATTGAAGTAGCCGCAAAAGTATTATTGCAAGGCGCAGCACTCAATCCAAATGTAGGAGAAGAAAACCTAATGCGCGATGATCTTCGTGTATTAGATATGCTTCCTATACAAAGTCCATATGCAGACGGAATGACTTCGAGAGCTGAGGTTTTTGTTGTCACTGGAGCAGATGCTATTGTAGATTGGGTTTGGGTAGAACTCAGAAGCACGACAACAAATACGGAGGTAATTGCAAGTCAATCTGCTTTGCTGCAACGCGATGGAGATGTAGTTAACTATGATGGCGTTTCTACAATCAATTTTGTGGTGCCCGAAGGAAACTATCACATAGCTATAAAACATCGGAATCACTTAGGAATCATGACGAATACAAGTGTTGTTTTCTTGGAAGGATTCCTTACTGTGGTTGACTTTACCAACCAAGCAACTCAAAATACATTTGGGACAAACTCGCAAACTGTATTTGGAATGCCAACAGGAAAAGTTGCTATGTGGGCAGGGAACGTCAATGGAGATTCTTTAATTCAATACTCTGGTACCAACCCTGATGCGCCAAGTATCTTATCTGTAGTATTAAATGATCCTGGCAACTTTTTAAATTTCCCAACCTATGTAATAAACGGTTACAAAACTGAAGATATTAACTTAGATGGAAGCACACAATACTCAGGTACAAACCCTGACACACCTATCATACTACAAAATATATTAGCGCATCCTGATAACTTTCTCAATTTCAGCACCTATCAAATACACTTGCAATTACCTGAAAACCAGTTATAAAAAAAGGAACAGCACAATATGTATAAAAAAGTAGAATTTTTTCAATAAAAAAATAGGGTACACATACAAAAACAAGTCATATAGGTATAAACAACAAAAGAAAACTCATTTTAATTTGAACCTACTCATGAAGAAAAATCTACTCATTTACCTTTTTTTAATTGTAAATATTTTCTCAGGCTATGCACAATGCGGTCCCGGAGAAGATATGACAGCACCAGTATTTGGAAATGCTGGAGACGGAACTATGGCAAACCCATTCAGAAACTTATTACTATCAACAGTAAGTGGTGTGCCAAGCGGAACCTATTATTTCAACTTTAACGGAAGTACATTTCAAGGAGTTTTAGACAACGATACTGATGGTGGTGGTTGGTTAATGGTACTAAACTATGTGCATTTGGCTGGCGATAATACAGAACTTACCGTACGAAATACCGATCTTCCTTTACTCGGTTCTTCAACTTTAGGAGACAATGAAGCAGGAACTGCCAATTGGGGACACATGGGAAATGCACTAGCAGCAGCGATAGATTTTGAAGAAGTCCGCTTTTATGGAGAAACTACAGGACATACTCGTGTTGTAAACTTTAAAACCTCTTACGTAAATGCCTTAAACTACCTTAAAACAGGTATAGGTCTTTTTGGAGGAATTAATAATCCTGCTAATTTTACAACACTCACAGGACACACTGCTAATATACCAGCACAGGCAGGGAACTTTTTTGGAAGTCAAGGTGATAATGCATTAACAGAGTTTCCATTTTTTCGTAGTGGTCAAAATCACTGGGGAATTCGCGGATTAGGAAACCGTTGGGAAGTAGATGATACACCTACTGCGGCGAACCCAGTAAACAGTCAAAGTACCATTCATCGTGTTTGGGTTCGTGGAGATCTTTCTCCAGCAGGAACACCAGCATTAAATGTTACTTTAGATGATACAGGAAATGTAAGCGTAAATCCAGTAGATTTTGGGTTTTCAGTAACAGATAACTGTAGCGCAGAAGCGAATATAAACGTAAGTTTAAGTCAAACAGTCTTTGCCTGTTCAGAAATCGGAGATAACATAATACAGTTGACAGCTACAGACGAGCAAAATAACAGTACAGCAATAGATGTAACGGTTACTGTTCTAGAAAGTCCGCCAGTAATAAATGCTCCACCGCCAGCACCTTTTATGTTTCTAAGTTTAGGCAGTGATGGAACGTTAGCATTAGATTTAGCAACATTAAATACAACGGTTACAGACGATTGTGGTATTGCAAGCACAATGATTAGTCCAGCAACGCTTGATTGTAGTAATACTGGATTTAATTCAGCAACTATTACGGTAACTGATGTAAATGGAAATGTATCAACTGAGGGCGTGTTTTTTATTCTTGAGGATCAAATGCCACCAGTAATACAATGTGTAGCTTCTTATACAGCAGAATTAGAAGGAACAGGAAGTGTAACGTTAGATCCAAATAGTTTATTAACCAGTTTTACAGATAACTGTCAAACAGGAAATGTTACCTTAGATAAAACAGTATTTACCTGTGCAGATATTGGAGACAATTTAGTTACGGTAACTGCATCAGATGCAGAAGGCAATGAAACAACCTGTACCACAACTGTTACGATAACTGTTCCGCCGTGTCCAGGAAATATAACCTTACAAGCCGAACCCGATGCTTGTGGTGTTACATACAACTATCCTTGCGCAAGTAATATTACGGCTGGACCACCAAGTGGAACATTTCTAGCAGTAGGAACCACCACCACATTTGCGTATGATACGTTAGACAATACGGGTGGAACCGTTTCTTGTAGTTATGATGTTACTGTAATAGATGAAGAAGGACCAACCTTCGTATCCAAAGACTTAACACTTGATATTATGATGGATGGAAGTGTTTCAATAACAGCAGAAGATTTTATAGATTCAGATCCATTAGCTTCAGATTACACAGTAGATCAAACAGGGACATTCAACAGAGAAGATATCTCAACTACAGGTACAGAAGTTGTGCTTCAAGATGATGAAGTGTCTTCGGCATTACCAATTGGATTTGAATTTGGATTTTACGGAGCACTTTACAATGATTTTTATATTTCTTCAAACGGATTTATAACGTTTTCAGCAAATAGTAATGATGGCTGTTGCGAAGGACAGGTACTTCCTAATGCTACTGAACCAAACAATTTAATTGCTTTCGATTGGGATGATTATGATCCAGAAGCAGGTGGAACTATTCGTTATGAAACTATTGGGACCGCGCCAAATCGTGTTTTAATCATGGATTTTGATGATGTAGCACATATTGATGATGATACGCAAGGAACAACCACACAAGTAAAACTATTTGAAACAAGCAATCGTATTGAAATTCATGCAACTAGTATTTCTGATTTAGGATATGATAAAACTCAAGGTCTTGAAAATATAGATGGAACAGCAGCTGTCATTGTTCCAGGACGCAATGCAAGTCAATGGTTTGCAGCCAATGATGTAGTTGCTTTTATCCCTATAACAGGAGAAGTTGCAGACTCATGTGGCGTAGCTACTTTTATAGCGTCACAAACCACTTTTGACTGTACTGACATTGGAGACAATACCGTAACGCTTACGGCTACTGATACAAACGGAAATATAACAGAACAAACAGCAATTGTAACGATTACGGATACAAATGATTTCTGTTCTGTAGTATCAGTGTCTCCAAAAGTATTTTTGCAAGGAGCTATTTTAAATCCTAACATGGGAGAAGAAACACTCATGCGTGACGATTTGCGAAGTAACGGTTTACTTCCGTTAACAAGTCCGTACAGTGACAGTGCAACAACAATAAGTACCGTATATGATACCACAGGAAATGATGCTATTGTTGATTGGATTTGGGTTGAATTACGCGATGCAACGGACAATACATTAGTCATAAAAGGAACATCGGCTTTATTACAACGCGATGGTGATGTGGTAAGTGCTGTGGACGGAATTTCTCCTGTAACAATCTCTCAAGTGCCTGCTGATATGTACTATGTCGTGTTAAAACACAGAAACCATCTAGGAATTATGACGCAAAGTACTATGGCTTTGTCAGACATAAATACAATTGTAGACTTTACCGATGTTTCAAATCAAATAACTTTTGGAACCAATGCACAAACTATATTTGGAATGCCAACTGGAATTGTAGGAATGTGGGCAGGAAATTCAAATTCTGATACCATCGTGCAATACTCAGGAACAACACCGGATGTTCCAGGAATATTAGAAAATGTGTTAAATGATCCTGGAAATTTCTTAAATTTCCCTACGTTTGTAGCTGTTGGATACTCAATAAGTGATGTAAACATGGATGGTAACACACAATATTCAGGAACCACACCAGATACACCACTTATTTTGCAAAACGTACTAGCACATCCTGGAAATTTTTTGAATTTTAGTACATATCAAATTCTAGAGCAACTTCCAGAAAACTAATAAAAAATAAATAGGACGCTCAATAAAATAGATGTCTTATATTTACAAAACATAAAAATGAAACACACACACAAACTCATACTCACATTCATATTCTGTGCATTCGTCATGAATGCGCAAAGTATTGAACGAGAAGTAGTCTCTTCAGGAGGAAATACGATCTCTGATGGTACGATTACGCTAGATTTTACATTGGGCGAACTCACGGTAACTTCCATCACTGACGGAACCACCACACTTTCGCAAGGATTTCAACAAGGCGGGATAAAGCTGGGGATTCAAGTCAATCCCGTTGTATTTCTACAAGGAGCACTCTTAAACCCTAATGTAGGAGAAGAAAATTTAATGCGAGACGATTTACGCGAAAGCGATTACATTCCATTAACTTCTCCATACACAGACGGACTTACCGCGCAAAGTTCAGTATTTTCAGTAACTGGTGCCAATGCTATTGTGGACTGGGTTTATGTTGAATTACGCGATGAAACACTAAACACAACCGTAGTGGCAAGTCAATCAGCACTCATACAGCGCGATGGAGATGTTGTAGATGTTGATGGAATGTCTGATATAAAATTTAATGTCCCTTTCGGGAATTATTTTGTTGTCATTAAACACAGAAATCATCTAAGTGTCATGACTGCGGCGACAATATCGCTTTCAAGCACCACTGAAATTGTTGATTTTACTAACAGTAACAATCAAATCACTTTTGGAAGCAATGGACAAACCGTTTTTGGCATGCCAAACAATATCGTGGCAATGTGGACAGGAAATATAAATGGAGATACCGTTGTGCAATACTCAGGAACAACGCCAGATACACCTAGTATTCTATCGGAAGTATTGAATGATCCTGGAAACTTTTTAAACTTTCCAACCTATGCGCTAGCAGGTTATAACATACACGATATCAACATGGACGGAATCACACAATATACAGGTACAACGCCTGATACACCATTTATTTTACAAAATGTGCTATCACATCCCGGAAATTTTCTGAATTTTAGTACTTTTGCCATTAATGAACAATTACCAGAAAATTAAAAAGAATAATATCTAAACAAATTAACATGAAAAAAACTACTTTAATCTTATTACTATGTGCAGCCTTTTCATTATTTGGAAGTAAAGCATATGCGCAAGATGGTTATACTTACACATTAGTGTATAATGGAAGTTACAGCTTTTCGGTACAAGCAGTACCAAATGCAAGCGCTAACAATTTTGCTACTTCTGTACAGAGTTATGGATTTACAATCGTAGTTCCAGATGGCGTAACGATTGATACAGGAACAGCAACTTCTCTAGGAGGTGCAGCAAGCGCAACGTTCTTTGACGGAACAAATGTAGCACAACCTACTATTGATGGATATTTAGTTACAGAAACGCTAGGAAGCCCTGCTTCATTGCCAGCACCTTCTGCGGCAACTAATTCTAATATGTATACATTTACAGTAAATGGAAGTCCAACAACTGGAATCATCTATATCTTAGAAAATAA
>CAZHSA010000018.1:0-22638 GCA_964535135.1 uncultured Kordia sp. | reverse complement strand
TTTTTAAAACACCAAGACACTTTTGAAACAAAAGTTTGTATCACGGCACAGCACAGAGAAATGCTGGATCAGGTACTTTCATTTTTTGAAATTACGCCAGATTATGATTTGGATTTAATGAAGCCTAATCAAAATTTATATGGTTTAACGGCGGATATCATTACGAACTTAAAACCTGTGTTGGAAGATTTTCAACCAGATTACGTATACGTTCACGGAGATACAACAACGACGATGGCAACAAGTATTGCTGCTTTTTATTCAGGTGCAAAAGTTTGTCATGTAGAAGCTGGATTGCGTACCTTCAATAAAAGATCGCCTTTCCCAGAAGAAATGAACCGATGTGTTACCGGAAGTATTTGTGACTATCATTTTTCTCCAACAGAAACTTCAAAGCAAAACCTGCTCAATGAAAATGTAGCAGACGAACATATATTAATTACAGGAAATACCGTGATTGATGCGTTGCATTTTAGCGCAGCCAAAGTAAAATCGGAAGGTTTTCAAGACCAAGAAATTGAAGACGTAAAAGCAGTGTTAGACACTTCTAAACGTTTGATTTTAGTAACAGGTCACCGTAGAGAAAATCACGGACAAGGATTTATCAATATTTGTACTGCATTAAAGCAAATTGCAACCGATCATCCTGATACACAAATTATTTATCCTGTACACTTAAACCCGAACGTACAAAAACCTGTATACGAATTGTTAGCTGATATTGATAATGTGAATTTAATAAAACCATTATCGTATCCTGCATTTGTATGGTTAATGGACAAATCGAGCTTAATAATTACTGATAGTGGTGGCGTACAAGAAGAAGCACCAAGTTTAGGAAAACCTGTATTGGTAATGCGTGATACGACCGAAAGACCAGAAGCGGTAGACGCAGGAACGGTATTATTGGTTGGTACCAACACCGAAAAAATTATCAGCGAAGCAAACAAATTACTAACAGACGAATCTGCTTATCACAAAATGAGTAAACTACACAATCCGTATGGAGATGGAACGGCTTGTGATAAGATCGTTAAATACATGTCAAAATTACACTAAGAATCATGGGAAGTAACAAACCAAGTGTTGTAATGGTAGGTCTAGGATATATTGGACTTCCAACGGCAGCATTAATAGCAAGTAAAGAAATTACAGTAACAGGAGTTGATATTCATCAACATGTTGTAGATACTATTAACAAAGGAGAAATTCACATCGTAGAGCCAGATTTAGATGGTTTGGTACATCATGTGGTAAAAGAAGGATACCTAACTGCAAGTACAAAACCTGTAGAAGCAGACGTATATTTAATTGCCGTACCAACACCTTTTAAAGGCGATTACGAACCAGATATCTCGTATGTAGAATCAGCAACGAGAGCGTTATTGCCAACGTTGAAAGAAGGTGCTTTGGTCATTGTAGAATCGACAAGTCCTGTAGGAACTACCGAAAAAATGCAAGCAGTTATTGAGACGGAACGTCCAGAATTGATTGGAAAAATATACATGGCATACTGCCCAGAACGAGTATTACCAGGTAATGTAATTTACGAATTAGAGCACAACGATAGAGCTATTGGCGGAATCAATGCGGAATCTACTGAAAAGGCAGTGGAGTTTTACAGACATTTTGTAAAAGGAGAATTGCACAGAACCAACTCTAAAACAGCAGAAATGTGTAAGTTGGTTGAAAACTCATCAAGAGACGTACAAATTGCGTTTGCCAATGAGCTTTCTATGATTTGTGATGAAGCAGGAATCAATGTGTGGGAATTGATCAACTTAGCCAACAAACATCCACGAGTAAACATTTTACAACCTGGAACTGGTGTTGGTGGACATTGTATCGCAGTAGATCCATGGTTTATTGTGTCTGAATTCCCTGAGCAAGCAAAAATTATTCGTTCTGCAAGAGAAATCAACAACTACAAAACAGAATGGGCAATTGAAAAGGTAAAAAATACTGCTTTACAATTCAAAATTGACAATGGGAAAGATGCTAAAATTGCCTGTATGGGATTAGCATTTAAACCAAATATTGACGATTTACGCGAATCGCCAGCATTGCAAGTGGTTGATACGTTGGTAAACGATGGTTTCAATGTTTTAGCCGTAGAGCCAAACATTAAATCGCACACAAAATTTGAAATTCACGACGTAGATGATGCGCTAGCGCAAGCAGATATAGTTGTATATTTAGTAGCACACAGAGAGTTTTCTAATTTAGAAAAAACAGCAAGTACACTCGATTTTTGCGGAGTGTTTAAGTAAGATTATACTATAATAGATATAAAAAAAGAGGTAGTTTTTGCTACCTCTTTTTTGTTTTTATGATTCTTTACAAATTAAATTAAAGGCTCCCAACGTAATGACACCACTCTTTTAACGATTCTGTTTTCACGTTCAATATCAACGATATTTTCATCTGGATCTTTAAATCGTATTGAAACATTATCAGGCAAATCATCTTGAAGCGTAATGGTGGCTGTATTTCCATCGACAGTTACAGCACTAATTTTTGTCCAATGTACACTGTAATCATCTAACATAACACCGATAATGTCGTCTTGTTGTATAGTAGTCAAGTCATCATTAATAATATACTTAAAATTACTATTTTGTCCATTTTCATCTAAAAATGACGTTTGATTCCCTGGAATACCAGTTCTAACAGCTACTTCTATAATATTGTTAGGGTCATTAATAAGATTAACATCTTTCTTTACAAAAAGTTCTATTCTATGGCTTACATACCATTCTTTGGTTGCCGATGTAGAAGCAAAAGTCAAATTATTTCTTAATCGTGCTCCTAATGGATAATCTGCTTTCAGTGGAAAGGTATGCGAACTATACGTATCTACTATTTGTGTAGCTTTCATCTTATTGTAAACGGTTCCCCAAAAATGTGTACTAGTATGGTTATGACCTACTTTTACATTGAACGGTGTTTTTTGATATGCGCCTCCAATACCAGAAGTGTTATCAGCAGATCCACTTTCTCCTGATTGTTGTACCACAACACCATATTGCTGAGTAGGAACTCCAGGTGAATTATACGGCTTATTTTCATTAATTAAACTATTGACATTGACTAATGATCTTTGTACACTTGAACTTGTAAAGAAAAAGTTTCCTTCTACCAATACATTAAAACTGTCACCTTCCACTCGAATACCACCATAAGGGTTGGTTGCGTACAATCCATCTCTAGTCAATTCATTATCACGACAAACGTTTCCTACGACATTAACATTTGTAGAGTCGAAAATAGAAATTCCACAAGAGTTGTTTCTATCGGCAGTATTATTAGAAATGATAGCAAAATGGCAACGTTCAATAGCGAAACCTAAATCTCCTGAATTACGAACTCTGTTGCCTGTACATGTTAACCGTTCCACATCTTTTAAACTATATAAATCTCCTGAACCTCCATCAAAAAATCCATAATCAGGACCTTCAGCAATATTGTTTTCAATGACTACATTTTCATGGTGAAGTTTGACAGTTTCAGATGCTTTACAGGTGATATTGATAGCACCATTACCAATTGGTTTGGTATTAACATCATAGCCGTTAAAGAAGGCTCTTCCATCTTCTAGCCTTGTAATGACAGTATTTTCAATTTCAGAAGCAGCTCTTCCAATTTCCATTTGATTTCCTGTGATCCATAAATTTTCAGTACGTTCACCATTTGCGCTGCTTCCAGAAATTCGAATAGGATTGTTATCTAACGTATTATTGAAAACATTGTCTCGTAAGTACATGTTTTTGTTTGAACCACTTACAGATATACCAAGAGATCCATTAGAAAATTTACAATTTTTAACGGTAATTTCATTTGTGTTTTTGGCTGTAATAAAAGCTGCAGATGATTCTATAGTAGCTTTAAAAGTAACATCTCTGAATTCACAGTTTTGAATAGTTATATTCTCACTAAAAATGCTACCATCTGCATTTTCTCTTATTGCAATTGCTGCTATTGTTCCAACATCTTCTGGTTCCTCCTCTTGGTTAATAATAGTAGTTTCAATTCCTTCAAATACTAGACCATCGACTATAACATTTTTTACACCAAAGCATTGAAACATTGTAGAAGCTTCTGCTAAGTCTTTGAAAATGGTATTTCCCGAAGATTTGATGGTAATATTATCTTTTAAATTAATAATAGAGTTTATCCCAATTGTTATATTAGGCGGTAATATAATAGTTCCACCACCTAGATTATCAATTTCATTTAATACTAACTGTAGGCTTATTTTGTCATCTGTAATGCCATCTGCAACAATAGTTCTAGTTAAACTAGTTCCATCCCCAGTAGGAACTGTATATTGATATCCAGTAATATTATCAGATGTATCATACTGAATTTCATAATCATAAATCATAATTTGTTTTGCTTTTAAAAAATTAATTAAAAAATGTAGCGTTTCTAGAAGAACTACGTTATAAGAATAGTAAGGCCAAAGACTATCTTTTGTTGAAACAAATTTACGAAACAAGGATGATAAAACTCCTAATTAACAAGGAGTTAACTGCAACTACAGAAAGCAATTAGAGAAGCTTAAAAATGGCAGGAGTATATTTTTTAATAAAATTATAAATTTCAATATATTTAGGATTAGCACCTATATATCGTATTATTTTAATGTAAATTCATTCTCTATAAAAAAAGCACGAAGCAGTTAAGCACAAAAAGAAATTTCCATAAACAAATAATCATTGTATATTTGGTGCATCAAATTGAAAAAACGAAACAAAACAAATAATATGAAAAAAATAATCTTACTTTTTGCCTTAGTGGCTTTTATCGCATGTGGAGAGGATAAAAAAGGAGAGAAAAAAGATCCTAAAGCAGGCAAAACGGTTGTGAAAGAAGAAGAAAAAGAAGTAACACCTGCGTATCCTGCAATTCAAAAATTTAGTCAAGAGCCGATGTATATCCATACAGCACTACATACTTTTGATGAAGAAATTAGCGTAGAAGAAGTTGGTGTTGTTCCAGCAGCTGAAAAAGACATGTACAATTTTGTATTCTACTTTAGTGATGATACAAACTATGAAAAACTAGAAAACTATTACTTAGCATTAATGCTGTATCCAGAAGATGTAAGTACAATTGAGTCTGAAAAAGATAGAAAAAGAGGCTTAACAGCTAAAAGCATCAAATGTGAATTGGTACAAGATGGGAAATCAGTAGCGGTTGTTATTCCAAACTTCAAAATACTTGGAAAGAAAATGAAGAGCGGAAAAGCATACTTATACAAACCAGGTGGAGGAATTTTAAATCCAGGAAGACCAAAACTAATTGTTAGCGAGTTTTCTCTATAAAAAAATATGGTTTTCATATTGAGAGCCTTATTTTTAGATACTAACAATATATCCAAGATACACGAATGAAAAGTAAAATTGCAAAAATTATATCCTCAAAGAGTATTTTAATTTTTGCAATTTTACTTTTTGTTTTAAATTTTGTTTCAAAATTATGCAAAGAAGTGCTCTTACTAGACGCTTCATTTTATCCAAGTACCGTTTTAAAAATTGCAGCGGTTTTCTTATTAGGCATTTACTTTATTGTCCATCTGCGAAACGATAAACTAGCAAAGTATATATACCTTTTATTTGGTGTTTTTATTATTGATTTTTTAATAAAAGTATACCATCAAGAGGCGTTAAGTGTATTGAGTAGTAGAAGCTATTACTTTTTGAAACTTATTTTCTTCTTTTTACTGCTATTAGCACTTAAAGATTTCAAAAAAGAAAACTTAGAAAAAACAATCAACATCCTTTTTCTAATTGCTAAAATAAATCTCGTCTTTATTTTACTGGGTTTTTTATTTAAGATTGATCTTTTTAAATCATATCCATACACCGTTAGATTTGGCTTTAATGGAATCATCTCTGAACCAGGAATTAGTAGTTATTTTTACATGTTGCTCGCAATTATAGCCTATCTTAAATACATATACCAAAAAGGAAGCCTCTTAAATGTGCTTTTACTATGTATTGGGGTTTTCTTTCTAGGAACAAAATCAGGTTTGTTATTTCTTGCAATATTGATCTTTATTCATATTCTAATTCTACTGAAAAAGAATGTGTACCGATTTTCCTTTGTGGCAGTATTGGTCACTTCGTTTATTATTTTTAAAGATAAAATAATTTCACTTGCCATCAACTCGTTCAGTTTTGGTCCTTACATCTACGAAAAACACGGATTAATAACATTTATTACCTCAAAAAGAGACTTACTCTTTATAGATGCTGTTGAATATATGCAGGAACATTGGAATGTGTTCAACTATATTATAGGCGGCATTGATTTAAGAATACACAGAGTAGAATTTGAATTTGTTGACATCTTTATGTTTCTAGGAATTATAGGCCTGTTTGTACATATTTTTATGCTCAAAAAAGTATTTTTCCAAAAAAAACAAGATTGGCTCTACATTGCGTTTTTCTTAACAATACTTCTGATTAGTAGTTTGGGAGGAAACTTATTTTTTTCCATAACCAATGCTTTTTGCTTTGCAGTAGTTTTTTTATATCTCAGAGGAATACACGCAACGGAAGAAGCCGTGAAATAAAGTACCGTACAAATTATATTTAGCATTTATATTTCTAAAAAACAAAATACACGAACCTTCCATACAACTAAAATAGCAATACATAAAACGATATTGCGTTTGTAAAACTTAATTATGTACTTTTGCGCCTGTTGAAATAAGAAATTACGCTACAAAACTGTATGTATGAATATTGCTATCTCCAATTTTTTTAAAGACAAATCACTCAACGATTATTTGATGTTGATTGCATGTGCGTTTGTGTTTCTCATCAACGTAAGTGAAAAAGCATCTACAATAACAATGATTCTCTTTTTTGCGGCAAGTCTATGTAACTTTCGTCACTTCTCATTAGAAAAATTCAAAAAACTCAGTATCGTCATCATTCTATTTATGGTCTATGTGATTATAAATTTAATTGTGGAGGAGAATTTTCTATTCAAAACTGTCGAAAAAAAGCTGTCATTGCTCATTTTACCTATTGCATTTGCGTTAGTTCATTTTGATCAAAAAGCTTTGTATCAAATCTGTAAATTCTTCGTTTTTGGTGTCGTTTTTGGGTGTTTTTTAAATATGATTGAACCGTTTATTAACGACTTTAATTGGGCAACGTTTGAATTTGTGGAGGTAACAGACAAAGTATTCTTTAAAAAACACAACTGGCTCAATCATTTCTATTCGCTACACTTTACCAACTTTTTGGACAGATCATATTATTCAATCTACATCAACTTAGCAATTGCCATCGTTTGGTTTTTGATGGATTGGAAACTAGCAAAAAAATTACTCTTTATAGGATTCTTTCTAGTACACATATTCGTCTCCAATAGTTTAATTGGTTTGGTTGGATTAGCAATATTGTTTGTGATATTTTGTATAAGTATTCGCAAATCATACTTAATACTACTAATTCCAATTTTAGTTGTTATTGTAGCAATGCTGTCTCCTAGATTGGTAAGATATGCCTCAGAAGTTTGGATGTATATCACAGAACCCGAAAAAATGCCAGGAGACTTTCTAGGAAATCGCTGGCGTATGTGGACATCCTCCATTGAACTCATCAAAGAATCACCTTGGTTTGGTTATGGAAAAGAAGGTTTTGACGATGCTTTTAACGACGTATTACACAAAAACGTTGGTTGGAGTCGCTACTTATTAAGTCAGGTCGGATTCAACTCACACAACCAATACATGCAATTATGGGGCGAAATAGGAATTTCTGGCGTGCTCTTTTACATTGCAACGTTTGTTGTATTCATCAAGCAAGCGCTCAAAAACCAATCGAATCTCAAATTTTTAAAGCTGATATTTATACTACTCATAATTGCGTTTTCATTATCTGAAACCGTGATTAATAGATACATAGGAATTTCGTTTTTCACGTTTTTCTTCTGTTTTTTCTTAGTGAATCCGAGGTCAGCAACGGAAAATTGTTAATTTTGTCAAAAATTTAAAATGCTGAAGCGTAACATTATTTTAAAAATAGGAATCCTGCTCACCAAAAACATGGACATTTTTCAAGTGCCAGTTTTACGAGACATTCGGTGGTTCATGTACAGAAAGTATTTCGGAGCACCTAACTTATATGTAGATAGTGGTGTAGACATTTCTTCAGCACACAGAAACGAAAATGCATCCTTTGAAGGTACAGGGAAAATAAACCTGGGCAAAGGTGTATACATAGATTATTCTGGAGGTGTAAAAATTGGACACGCTGTGGCAGTTTCTGCGGGCGCAAAAATATTTACACACAATCACGATATCAACGGAAAGTTTAAAAATTGGCAAAAAAATGGAATTACGTATTCTAGTATTGTCATAGAAGACTTTGCTTGGATTGGTGCCGACGCGTTAATCATGCCTTCTGTAACATGTATAGGCGAAGGAAGCATCATTGGTTCAGGCGCTGTGGTAACAAAATCAACAGAGCCGTACGGTATTTATGTTGGAAATCCAGCAAAAAAAATAGCAGAAAGAAAGGTAAGCGAATTAAATGAATAGGATCATAGCTATTTTGCCTTCATTGGCGTTGTACGGATTAGGACTCGCAAGTTTCTTTTTCTTAGACATCTATATCTCTTCAAATTTTGATAAAGACTTTGTGAGTCAATGGGCGTTTTATAAATCGAGTATATTCATACTTGGAGGATTCTGTATTTTAGGATTCGATCAAGTAATGGTGCGCGTGCCCAAACTGCATTACTACATCAAAAAGAAATTTGTTTTTCAATCGCTCTTAATAAGCATCATTGGTACCTCTTTAGTTTGGTTTTTCTATCCGCTAAAAAATGTAGCACTATTTTTTGTGACGCTCAATCTATTCTCCATGGTGATTTTCATGTCTGGAATTTTTCGAGCCAATCAAAAATTTACCATTGCACAATTGGCCACAAACGGCTGGAAAATTGTTATTGTAGCCGCCTTTTTCTTGGTAGCCGAAAAAAACATGCTCAACCTACTCGCCATAAGTTTAGGACTCATATTTTTGACGCTGATTTTCTTCTATCTAAAAAATTACAAAGCGGGCCCTTCCGGAGATGAAATCCTGAAATATGACGATCATAGAAAAACGGGAATTGCCTTCTTTTTACACAACATGACGCTCACAAGCGCCATTTACGGCGAGCAATTTATCATCAACCTTTACGGAAACGATTACATATCGTCAGAACTGTTTATGTATTTTGCCATCTTCAGTCCAGTCATATTAAGTGCCAACGGATTCATAGGTTTTATCATAGGACCAAAGTTGAGAGCAAAAGAAAAAGTAACCCGAAAAGATTACAACTCGCTACAATTTAAGCTAATCATATTTGCGGTGGTAATGGCTGCATTATCTTTTACAGCAGGAATATTTTTGTTAGACATATTCAAGGACGTTCCGTTTTCAGAAATAAACTTACCACTAGCTTTTGCCGTATTAGGGACGTGTATGGTAAGAACGGTGTACACAACATCTTCATTATACTTAGGTGTGTTTGCAAGTAACAAGCACTTATACACAACGGCTGCGCTCAATTGGAGTGCGTTAATTACATATATAATTTTAATTTTAGTAGTATTAATAACAGGGATGGACGCAAGTACATTAATTGTCATAATCGCAGGTTTTACAGCATTGCATTGGACAATTCGATTGATTATTTCTCATACCTACGCCATAAAGTTTTTTAACAATGAAAAACATTAAAATAGTCGCGCCACTTTCCTCGCTGTCAGAAAGAACACGCTTGTATAAACTTACGTTGTTTCTGCATGACGGATTGGGATATAAAAACATAAAACACGTTGGTTGGGAACGCATTCCTGGCGAACGTGAAGAAAAAAGATTTGATTTTGAAATTGAAAAAAAGATCATCTTAGAAGGCGGCGGATACGGAACCAAAAAAGTACGTTGGCTGTATTTTATGTGGATGATAAAAGTGTTTTTTTACTGTCTTAAGTTTGGGAAAAACGACATTGTTTGGGCATTAGGTTTTGAAAGTGCTTTTCCTGCCATGGTGGCATCAAAAATAAAAGGGTTTAGTTTGGTGTTTGATGATGCCGATCGCTTCTCTATGATCTTTAAATTCCCTTCTGTAATTGATAAGATTCTCAAGTTTTTAGAAAAACTCACCTCACGAAATGTAATGTATCATGTAGTGCCTGGAGAAGAACGATACAACTTCGCTTCCAAGAAATTTTATGTGCTAAAAAATACACCAAGCGAGAGCCAATTAGAAAAAGCCAAGCAAATCAGCGAAAATTTAGAAAAACCTGCTAACTTTGTCATCAATATTAACGGATGGCTTGGGTCAGGACGTGGTATGAATGAAGCACTGGCGCTAGTAAATCGCATAGAAACAGAAGACATTAAAATTCTGTTGATAGGAAAATTAGATTGCGAATCTGCTGATCAATTAGCGGAACACAAAAATGTACTCTACAGAGGCAAACTATCAAATGCAGAAACACTGGCAAACTACTTCATATCAGACTTAGTACTAACCTATTACGATCCGAAATTAGAAATAAATCAATATGCAGAATCAAACAAATGGGGCGATGCCATTAAAACAGGTATTGGAATCATTGTCAATGAAGAAGTAAAATCTGCAAAATTTATAAAAGAAAATAACCTAGGAATCATAGTTCCGTACAATGATATAGACGCGCTAGTAGCTGAAATACAGACACTATTGAAGAATCCTGCAAAGCTTGAAAAATTGAAATCAAACGCGCAGCAATATTCGGAAATAATGCCATTTTATGAAGATCAGTTGATACAACTCTTTAAAAAAATAAACAATGAAAAAGAAGAAGCCAGGTAAACTAGAAAAAGCATATACTTTTTTATTAGTAAAAATGATAGGGAATTTTAAACCTAGAAGAGCCACCAATATTCAATACAAGTTCTTCAAAAAGTACGGAATGAAATTCAATGGGAAACCTAACTATATTTCTTCAAAAATTTGGTTTGATGGTACAGATTACTCCTTAATTTCTATTGGAAAAGAAGTGACTATGTCTAGTTATATCAGAGTATTAACTCACGACTGGTCGCCACATACAGTTGCCAAAGCGTTTGACATTCCTCAAGAAAAACCGATGGGAATCTTAAAAGGAGTAGAAATTGGCGATTTTTCATTTGTGGGAACTGGAACGATCTTGATGCCTGGTTGTAAAATAGGAAAAGGCTGCATCATCGGAGCCGGAACGGTTGTAAGAGGAAACATTCCTGACTTTAGCATATACATCGGAAGTCCTGGAAAAATAGTAGGCGACTCTAGAAAATTTTTAAAATCAAAATTCCCGGAAGTAGACATTCCTGGATTTAATGAATAGACAATAAGTAGCGTGATTATACTATTAGCAATATTATTAATTTTAGTTTTAGGCTTTTTGGCCTATTTCGTCATTTTAAGAGGAATTGGAGCCATCTACTCAAATCCAATTGTCTTAGGGACGATTTTTTTTGCTATCATTCACCTGCTCTTGCCATTAATGCAGCTAAACTCTGATTACTTTAGGTATCAGGACGAATATAGCACCATCACAGTATTAATATCCATTATTCTAGTCGTCGTAGGACAACTTACGTTTATCATTTTCTTTTCTCGTTTCAAATTTGACTATTATCAAGTATTCAGAGATGTCAAAGGTAGAAATCACGAGATCAGTAAAATGGTCAATATCAACATATTTGTCTTTTTGGTTGGTGCGTATTTTGCGTATCAAAACCTATCTGTAATTCTTTCTATGGGAGTTACAGAATACTTGCGAGATCGTATCAGTCACGGTGTAGGTAAAGGAACTCAATTACTATTTGCACACTGGACATATCTATCTGCGTTTATCTTTATCTTTTGCTATTTCTTAGCGACTCGAAAAAAACTAAAAAGAAAAGCCTTATTCTTTTCCATAATTTCTATAGGATTAAGTCTTACCTACTACGCTTTAAACAGTAACAGGAATTCCATACTCACCATGATGTTAATTATTGTAGGCGCTTGGCTTATCAATAACAAAACATTAAACGCTAAACTAAACAAAAGACAAGGTAAAATACTAGGTGGAATTTTCTTAGGACTCATTTTTGCGTTTACGCTATTCTTTAACATTGGAAAAGAACGCTACGCACTCTACGCGTCAAGACATAAAGAATTCAAATACTCTTTGGTAAAATCATTAAACGGAGCTTTTGGAAACCACGAAAATATCTTGTGGCTTTTAGAGAACGATCATGAAAAACTGTGGGGACAAACGTATTCCGCAGGATTTACAAACTTGATTCCAAGAAGTTTATGGCCAAACAAACCTTTAGGTGCTGGCCCCAAACTTAAAAATATGATTGATCCTGGAAGTTACGTACTGGGAAGACAGCGAAACTCTTCCTTAACCACAGGATTTTTTACCGAACTTCAAATGAATTTCGGCGTGGTGGGAATGATTGTATTTCCCATCGCCATATCAATTTTTATCGGTTTTCTGCTGCGGACATTAAACAGATCAAGATACATCATTGTAAAAATGACCTCATTTTTTACAGTGATCATGTTTTCAACAATGTTTTACTATGGTGAATTTCTTGGGTTTTATTCAAGATTTGTCATATCACTCATACCATTTTTTCTCATATACTTCTGCGTAAGTGTACGATTCAAACTAAAAAAGTCTAATACGGAAATAATAAATACAATATCTTCATGAAACAAATATTACAGTCTTTTAAAACTGGAGTTACCGAGTTGGCAGAATTACCTGCTCCCAAAGTAAAAACAGGTCAAGTTCTCATTCAAACAACGAGAAGTTTAGTTTCACTAGGAACAGAGCGTATGTTGGTTGAATTTGGAAAAGCATCGCTGATCCAAAAGGCAAGACAGCAACCAGACAAAGTGAAAATGGTATTAGATAAAATTAAATCGGAAGGTTTAATGCCAACATTGGAAGCTGTTTTTAGCAAACTAGAACAGCCTTTACCACTTGGATATTGTAACGTAGGTAAAGTTATAGAAGTTGGCGCAGGTGTTGACGATTTTAAAGTAGGAGATCGCGTCGTTTCTAACGGACAGCATGCCGAATTTGTATCAATCCCTAAAAACCTAGTAGCACACATTCCTGACAATATCAGCGATGAAGAAGCTGTATTTACAGTGATTGGAGCTATCGGATTACAAGGAATCCGCCTAGTAAAACCAACTATTGGCGAAACCATTGTAGTTATTGGTTTAGGATTAGTAGGATTGCTTACCGCAGAAATGTTGGTGGCAAACGGTTGTAATGTAATTGGATACGATCTTGATGACAACAAAGTAGAAATTGCAAAGAAAAAAGGAATTCAAGCCTTTAATCCTGCCAAAGGAAACAATCCGGTAAATGTAGTAATGAACGCTACCAATCAAGTTGGAGCCGATGCCGTAATTATCACAGCTTCTGCTAAAACCAATGCAATTATCAAAGATGCGGCAAACATGAGCCGTAAACGTGGTAGAATAGTATTGGTAGGAATCATTGGATTAAATATTGCACGTCCAGACTTTTACGAAAAAGAATTAAGCTTTCAAGTATCGTGCTCGTACGGACCAGGAAGATATGACGATGAATACGAAATTAACGGTACTGACTATCCGTTACCATTTGTACGTTGGACAGAAAAACGAAACTTTGAAGCTGTACTAAAACTCATCTCTACAGGAAAAGTACAAGTAGAAGAACTCATCTCAGAAGTTGTCGATTTAGAAGATTTTGACAAAATATACGGAGACATTGGAAGTTCAAAATCCATTGCTTCAATCATCAAATACAAAGAAGGAGAAAAAACACCTGTCCGAAAAGTGCAAGTGCAAGAAAAATCGTTTGCAGCTTCTAAAAGTACCATCGGAATTATTGGAGCAGGAAACTTTACAAAAATGACCTTGCTTCCTGCCTTAAAAGGTTCTCCAGCCGATCTCAAATACATTTCATCTTCGGGTGGTGTTAACGGAACGGAACTCGCTAAAAAACACAACATCGCATACAGTGTTACCGACAACAAAGAAATGCTGACAGATGATGAGGTAAACATGGTTATGATTACCACACGTCCAAATCATCACGTGCCAATGGTGTTAGAAACACTAAAACACAACAAGCATGTATTTGTAGAAAAACCATTAGCCATCAACCCAGAAGGATTGCAAGCGGTAATGGATGCGTATTATGACAAAGACAATAAAAACTCCATCACAGTTGGGTTTAACAGACGTTTTTCTCCGCATATTGAAAAAATGAAAAGCTTGGTTGGAAACAACGTATTAAACGTAGTAGCAACGATGAACGCCGGACACATTCCGTACGAAATGTGGTTTCACGATATGGACGTAAACGGTGGAAGAATCATTGCAGAAGGTGTGCATTACATTGACTTAATCTCGTACCTAACGGGAAGCAAAGTAAAATCAGTCATGATGAATGCCATGGGAGAAAATCCAGCCGAAAACACGGATAATGCCAGCATCTTACTAAAATATGAAAACGGTTCTACAGGTGTTGTAAACTACTTTTCTAACGGAGCAAAAAGCTACTCAAAAGAACGTTTAGAAGTATACTTTAATGAAAGTACACTGATCATGGATAACTTCCGCCAAACCAAAGGATACAACATCAAAGGATTTAAAAAATTAAAAACAAAACTCAACAAAGGACACAAAAATCAATTCAATAAATTGATGACTTTCCTCAAAGAAGGAGGCGAGCCAATCATGCCTTTTGAAGATGTAGTAAACGCAACCAAAGCTAGTTTTGCAGCCATAGAAAGCTTAAAAACAAAGCAATGGGTCAATGTGACGGAATAAGCCATGAAGCTGGAGAAAATAAAAAAAATATCCAACACGGAAGTTGTACACTATTACAGCGGAACGGATAGCATTACGAGTAAATTTAACAAAGTAAAGGTTGTATACAACGGCTATCGCTGTACGGTAAAATTACCATCAGGATTACTGGACAATGTATTTGGATTATTTCGCTTATCGCGACGTGCCTTACGGCTAGACAAATGCAATGTGTTTACAGCAGGAAAATTTCTCGTACTCATCCGAAAGTACAAGGTGTATAGCTACAATTTGGAAACAAACGAGTTAAAAGAAACGCTCACGCTTAAAAACTGTAGAAACATCTTGCACCAATCTATGTGCACCAATAAAGAAGGCGAATTGTTTTTTGGTGAATACGGAAACAACGGTGAACGCAAACCTGTAAATGTCTATAAAAGTTCAGATTATGGACAATCGTGGGAAATTATCTATCAATTCAAAGCTGGTGAAATAAAGCACACGCATGGTTGCTATTACGATCCGTATGAAGATAAAATTTGGACCCTTACAGGCGATTTTGAAAATGAAAACTTCATTGTAAAATCGGACGCCAATTTTACCAGCAACGAATACATTGGCGATGGAAGTCAAACCTACCGTACGGTAAGTATCATATTTCAAGAAAACACGGTGCATTGGGTAATGGATTCTCCAATAGAAAGAAGCTACCATTACGAAATGGACAGAAAAACCTATAAAATCACGAAAAAAGAAGCTTTTCCAGGACCTGTTTGGTATGTAAAAGAACTTACCGATGGATATTATATGGCGGCTTCCAGTGTAGAAATAGGTGATGGTGTTATAGATAATTATGCGCACTTATGGGTAACAAAAGACTTGGAAACGTGGACAGAGCTTGCAAAATTTAAAAAAGACATACTGCCAATGCGCTACTTTAAATGGGGCGTTATTGCCTTTGCAGATGGCGAACAAAGCAGTGCTGACTTTCCACTATTCTTTGAAGCGCTTTCGGGCGTAGATGGTAAATCGTATACATACAAAATACATGACTGATACATTATTCTCAAAAATTGAAGTACATCAGGCAAACCTGAAAAAAAATCAGGCAAACATTGCGTACACTAATGATGCTTTCCTAACTAACATAGGTTTACAAGGCGTTACAGGGAACAATAATGCTTCAATCAAAGAAACATTGCCTGCGTATAAATACTTCAAAAACATTCGGTTAGAAGACATTGTGCATGTACGAGCAAACCTAGACATCACGAATGAAGACCATCAATTTTGGTGCAAAAAAATCTATCGCTTTTTAGAATTTCGACTCAGCAGCGTAGAAGAGCGCATCCAAAAAAATTATACAAACAAAGCAGCACGAATTACGTTCATTCAAAATGTAATTACGTTGTTGTTAGAATATTATCACGCAAGTAATGACAGTCGTTATTTAAGTTTGGCGTTAAAGCTACTACGAAAAAAACCGTTGGCTACCTACGGACTGTTCAACAGCAAAAACAATGTGCAACATTCGTACAATATCGTCGTGGCGCATCATCTAATCAAGAATTTATAAAACAAGCAAGATGCAAAAAAAAGTTGCGTTAATCTCTCCCAATCCAGCAAGTTTATACTCTACATCGGTAAGTGAATTATTGATGCGAAACGATGTGAAAATTGAGGTGATTTTTGTGAAAAAGTTCACGCTATCCAGATTCAAAGATGAATTCTCGCGTGACGGTGTGCGTTTGCTTAAAAAAATATGGAAAAAGCTCGTGCTGAAAAACAAAGCGTATGATGCTTTTGCACACATTGAAACGATTGTAGATTATCGCAAAAAGGAAAACATCACACTTAAAAATGTAAAAGAGCTTGAAGCGAAAGGTGTAGAAGTGTGTTTTGTGGACGATTTAAACAGTAAATTTGTAGAAGATAAACTCAAAGAAAAAAACGTAGATGCTACTGTATTTACAGGTGGCGGATTGATTCGAAAAAACATCTTAGACAACGCTGGCGCAGGTGTATTTAACTGTCACATGGGAAAACTTCCTGAATACCGAGGCATGGATGTGGTAGAATGGCCTGTGTTCAAAAAAGATTTTGACAATATTGGATTTACAGTACATTTTATGGACAAAGGCGTTGATACAGGTGATATTTTAAAAGTATTTGATGTAAAACTAATTGAAAATGAAAACATCAAATCATTACGTGCACGTTTTGAACCAATAATGACGAAGCATTATGTGGAAACCATTGTTGGGTTCTTAAACGGAGAAATTGAGCGCAAGCCGCAAGCAGAAGCAGACGGAAGACAATATTACATCATTGACAAACATCTCAATGAAATTGCAGATGAATACCTGCAAAAGGAAACAAAAGCATAAAAAGTTAGCAAAAAATAAAACAATACACAGATGATTCAAAAAGTAAAAAAGATAGCCAATTTTATCTCCAACATGGGAGCGCGCTACCTTTTTTTTAGAATCTTTTACACCATAAAAGCAAAATTGGGTTGGCAAAAAAAAGCATTTCCAACCAATCCCGCTTTTAAAAAATACACCACATTAAAAGAATGGAAAGAAAATATGCCTCCATTCTTTTTTTATGGAAAAAATAGTCTCAATCTTCCCAAGCAAAAAGAGGCGATTTTAAAAGAAACGTTTCAAGAAATCAAAAACGGAACATTTACCTTTTTTAACAAATCAAAACTCAATCTTGGCAAAGAGTACAATTGGATCGTAAATCCGTCTACAGGACACGAATATGACGGCAGCAAACACTGGTCCGAAATACAAGATTTTTCAATAGAAGCGGGCGACATCAAGTATGTATGGGAAAAAGCACGTTTCTCATTCGTATACGACGTTATTCGGTATGATTATCACTTTGAAGACGATCAATCGGAGTTTATATTCAGCGAAATAGAAGACTTCATTGATAAGAATCCAATCAATCAAGGACCCAATTACAAATGCAGTCAGGAAACGAGTTTGCGTGTCATGAATTGGATGTTTGCCTTGTACTATTACAAAGACTCACCCAACCTTACCGAAGCGTTATTTGACAAAATAATGCACAATATTTATTGGAAACTGCACCATGTATACCATAACATTAACTTTTCTCGCATTACAGTGCGAAACAATCATGCCATTACCGAAACCTTAATGTTATACCTTTCGGCGAAACTATTTCCGTTCATGCCAGATGTAAACAAATGGAGCAAACATGGGAAAAAATGGTTTGAGCAAGAAATAAAATATCAAATCTATGAAGATGGTACGTTCTTGCAATTCTCAATGAACTATCACAGAGTAGTTATCCAATTGCTTACTTGGGGAATACAACTTGCCAAACTCAACAAAGAACAATTTGATCCAAAAGTATACGAAAGAGCGCAGAAATCGCTCGATTTCTTGGATAACTGTATGGATTCCCTAAGCGGGAAATTACCCAACTATGGTTCCAACGATGGTGCCTTATTCTTCAAACTGACTAATGACGATTACCGAGTGTACACAACGCAACTAGACGATTTACGTGCCATCCTAAATGGATACACGTACAACACATCTGAAAGTGCGCATTGGTATGGTGTACAACCAGAAATAAAACCATACAAAACAACTAAAACCTTAAATTCCTATACAACTGGCGGATACTACATCATTCAAGATGGTGACACCAAAACATTCATACGCTGCGGGAAATACAAAGATCGTCCGTTTCAGTCGGACAACTTGCACGTTGATATTTGGGCAGATGGTATCAACTATCTAAGAGATAACGGTTCGTACAAATACAACACAAGCAAAGAAGAACTTGCCTATTTTAATGGTTGTGAAGGACACAATACGGTCAGTGTTGGCAAAGCCGATCAAATGCTCAAAGGAAGCCGTTTTATATGGTTTTATTGGGTGAAAAAGGCAAAAGCGAGTTTGCAAAAAAAGGCGAATACTTATGAATTTGACGGAAATATCAAAGCATTTGCACAGCTAGGAGACAACATCATACATCAAAGAAAAGTAACAAAAACAGCAAGCAAAAATCGTTGGGAAATAGAAGATACAGTACAAAACAAAAAAGATCATTCTTTATATCAATACTGGCATATAAATCCAGCACATTTTGACAATGTAAAAATTACCACCAAAGACGATCAAGGAAATGAATTAGAACCGCTAGTAGAAGAAAAATGGTTTTCTAGTTACTACGGCATCAAAGAAAAATCGCTTCGTATTACGTTTACAACCAAACGAAGCAGCCTAAAAACAACGATTGAGATTAACACCTAAGTACACACCTGATGAAAATATTACTCATACACCAAGCATTTCTGGAGAAAGATGAAGGCGGCGGATCACGTTTTAACGAAATGACAAAAATGTGGTCAGATCAAGGTCATGAAATCACGGTTTTAGCAGGAATGGTTCACTACACAACAGGAAAAAAGAACCCAAAATACAAAGGAAAATATACCTTTAAAGACAACGACTTTTACGAAAATGTAGATGTCATTCGATGTCACGTATCCGAAAGTTACAATGTAAACTTCTTAGGAAGATTGTGGGCGTATTTCTCATTTGTATTTTCAAGTATCTATGCAGGATTATTTAAAACCAGAGGGAAAAAGTTTGATGCAATACTCGTAACGTCGCCACCACTATTTGTGGGAATCACGGCATATGTGCTCTATCTCTTCAAGCGCATTCCTTTTGTATTTGAAATTAGAGACCTTTGGCCAGAATCTGCCATAGATGCAGGTGTGCTAAAAAACAAAATCATTATCAAATTTGCGTATTGGTTTGAAAAATTCATGTACAAAAAAGCACGTCTCATCAATGTGTTGACTCCAGCGTTTAAAGACAAATTGGTTGAAAACAAAAAAGTACCTGCTGAGAAAATAATCTTCATCCCAAATGCTGCTGATTTTACCTTGGCGGAAGAAATCCAGAAAGACTTTGACGCGCCAGCGTTCAAAAAAGAACTAGGATTGCAAGACAAATTTGTCATCACGTATGTTGGTGCGCACGGAGTTGCCAATCACCTTATCCAATTGGTTGATGCTGCGGAATACTTGCGCGATACCAACGTGGTATTTCAACTCATAGGTTCGGGAATGCAAAAAGAAATGTTGCAAAGCGAAGTAGCAAAAAGAAACGTACAAGAACAAGTCATTTTTAGAGATCCAGTGTCCAAAAAAGAAGTGTTCAAATACATTCTTTCGTCTGACATGGGCGCATCGGTACTAAAACGAGTAGATACGTTTAAAACCATCTACTCAAACAAAACATTTGACTACATGTCGTGCAAAAAACCGATTCTCTTGGCTATTGAAGGAATCTCCAAAGAATTAATAGAAGATGCTGATTGCGGAATCTGCGTAGAACCAGAAAATGCAAAAGACATTTCAGACAAAATAAAAGAAGCCATCAATTCAAATATTATGTTTGACAAAATGGGCGATAATGGCTACTTTTACGCCAAAGAAAGATTTGATAGAAACAAGTTGGCGGACACTTATATTTCCGAAATAGAAAAACATTTTAAATAGATGTATAAAAAATATTTTAAAAGAGTGCTGGACATCCTTGTTGGAGTCGGAACCTTACTAGTCTTACTGCCTTTATTTTTGATTGTTGGAATACTCATCTACGTATCAAGTAAAGGCTCCATATTCTACTCTCAAGATCGTATTGGAAAAAATGGAGAACTGTTCCGATTGCACAAATTCAGATCCATGTACACAAACAAAAACTTCTCTGTAAACACGCAAGTCTTCAAAAACGATAAAAACGTTACCACCATTGGGAAGTTTATCAGAAGATTCAAAATAGACGAACTCGCACAAATCATCAATGTGATCAATGGCGATATGTCTATCGTTGGTCCAAGACCCGTATTGCCCGCTGTAGAAGAACACTTTGATGAAAATGCGGCACACAGACTCACAGTCCGTCCAGGACTTACAGGACTTTCGCAAGTAAACGGAAACATTCACTTACCGTGGAAAGAAAGATGGGTTTTTGATCGAAAATATGTTGAAAATATCAGTTTCATAAACGATATTAAAATCATTTTTAAGACTTTTGCAGTAATTCTGCTAGGAGAAGAAAAATTTAAAAAAGATAACTAATGAGAATCGTAATTGCAGGAGCAGTATCTTCTACACTCACCACGCTAAAAAAACTGGTAGAGCACCAAATGGATATTGTAGGCGTATTAGGATATGAACCTGCATCTCTCAAAAATGTGAGCGCATATACACGCTTAAAACCTGTTGCGCTAGAAAATGAGCTAGACTACAAACCGTTTGTAAAAATAAACGATGAAAGCATTGTGGCGCAAGTTAAAAGCTGGAAGCCAGATTTACTTTTTGTGGTTGGACTTTCTCAACTTATAGGAGACGAGCTCATCAATAGTGCCACACATGGAGTTGTTGGGTTTCATCCAACGAGCTTACCAAGAGGAAGAGGAAGAGCACCTATCGCTTGGGCTATCTTAAATGAAAAACAAGCAGGCGCTAATTTCTTTTTAATTGATGATGGAGTAGACAGCGGTCCAATCTTAGCACAACAATTATTTGACATTGAAGATGATGACTATGCGGAAGACTTTGAGCTAAAAATGATTGATGCCATAAACAAAGCATTAGACAATTGGTTGCCGCAACTCAAAAAAGGTGTCGTAAACGCCATTCCACAAAATGACGAACATGCAAGTTACTACGGAAGGCGCGCACCAAACGATGGTTGCATCAATTGGCACTTATCTGCTACAGAAATATACAAACTCATTAGAGCTTCTTCAAGACCGCATCCAGGCGCATTCACATTCAAGGAAAACATTAGAGTATTAGTGTGGAAAGCCAGACCAGAAAAAACGAGAAATATTACAGGAGTCATAGGACGCGTACTAGAAGTCAATGAAAAAGGGGAAGCATTAGTGCAAGCAGGCGAAGGTTTACTATGGTTAACGGAATACGAATTGTACGATTTTGATGAAAATCAATTAGACCAAAATCTAAAAGTAGGACAAAAACTAGGATATCATATAGACTTAGAACTTTTCAAGCTAAAAAAGGAAATAAAACAACTAAAAAATAAATTAAAATGAAAATTTTAGTAATTGCACCTCATGCAGATGATGAAATATTAGGATGTGGCGGCGTCATTGCAAAGCATATTGCAAATGGCAATGAGGTGAAAGTTTTGGTAGTAACAAAAGGAGCCGAAGAACTATATTCAGAAGCAGAAGTACAAGTAATTCGTAACGAAGCAAAAATTGCACATGAGTTTTTAGGAATTTCAGAAACGTTATTTTTTGACTTCCCGGCACCAATCCTCGATCAAACACCTTCGTATAAAATTTCGAACGCAGTGACAAATATCATAAAAACGTACCAACCTGATGTTGTATATTTGCCACACAGAGGAGATTTACACAAAGATCATAGAATGGTATTTGAATCTTCGTTAGTCGCTATAAAACCAGTAAATAATTGTTCAGTAAAGCATATTTACTGTTATGAAACCTTATCTGAGACAGAATGGGGCGCTCCTTTTGGGGACGATGCCTTTATTCCAAATGTCTTTGAAGATATTTCAGATTATATAGGACATAAAACAGAGGCAATGCGTAAATTTGAAAGCCAATTAAAAGAATTTCCTCATTCCCGATCATTAGTAGCTATTGAAGCACTAGCCAAATTTAGAGGAGCAACGGTTGGTAAAAAAGCAGCTGAAGCTTTCATGTTAATTAGAAGTATAAATTAAATTAAAAAAT
>CAZHSA010000017.1:0-23060 GCA_964535135.1 uncultured Kordia sp. | reverse complement strand
GTAAGATGGGTTCTATTGCTGACGACATAAAATTATAGAGTTTTTTAATGTAAAATTGGGTAAAAGACTATTGTTTGATTTGGGAATAACAAAGATTGAAAAATGTATGCGAAAATGAAAGTGTAACTTATTCACAAAGTTCAAGAGTTTTTAACAACACTAAAGTTTTTTCCTACTTTTTTAACATTTCGCAAAATGGCATTTTTTGTTGATTATCAATACTTTACAAGAATTCAATTTCCGCTAACAGCGATAAACTAAGAGATTTTAAAAAAAAATGAGAAAATGAAATTTCGACAAATTAACGACCTAATTTTTTAGCTGTTTTTTCTAATTCGCCATACCAGTCTTCGCCAAACTTTCTAATTAATGCTTCTTTTACAAATTTGTAAATAGGTACTTGCAATTCTTTCCCTAAACTACAAGCATCATCACAAATAGGCCATCGGTGATAGTTGACTGCGGCAAAATCGCTATACGCTTCCACACGAATAGGATATAAATGACAAGAAATTGGTTTTTTCCAATCAACGACACCTTTATTATATGCTTGTTCAATTCCGCACATAGCGGTATTATTTGTATCGAAAGTTACATACGCACATTCTGCGCCATTGACCAAAGGCGTTTCCAAGTCACCATTTTCCTTTACAATATATGTTCCTTGCGCTTCAATGGCAGCAATGCCTTCTTTCCGCAAAAAGGGTTTTACGGTTTTGTAGATCTCGTCTAACTTTTTAATTTCTTCTTCTTCCAATGGTGCGCCTGCATCACCTTCTACACAACAAATACCTTTGCATGCGCTGAGATTGCATACAAAGTCGTTTTCAATAATATCTTCTGAAACGATGGTTTTTCCTAACTGAAACATGTGGCAAATATACTTTTTTCTAAAGTTTTAATTTTAGTCAAGTATGTGATTTTTTTACAGCAGTAAACTTCACCTTAATTTAAACTAAAAAACATAGGTTTTCGCTTTGATTATTAGCCGAATACTGTACTTTTGCCGCGAATTTTTAAATGGATCAAAAATGGAATTTAATATTAAGCATATTGTAACGGCGAGCATGGTACTTTTTGCCGTGATTGATATTATTGGAAATATCCCTATTATCATAGATTTACGCCGTAAAACAGGACATATTCAATCGGGAAAAGCGACAATTATTGCAGGTGTAATTTTGACCGTATTTTTATTTGTGGGACAAAGCATGCTAAACCTTATTGGAATTACAGCAAGTCAGTTTGCCATTGCAGGTTCGTTTGTACTGTTCTTTTTGGCATTGGAAATGATTTTGGGAATTACCTTATTTAAAGAAGATGAAGAAAATGCCATGAGCGACGCTTCTGTATTTCCAATTGCCTTCCCATTGGTAGCTGGTCCTGGAAGTTTAACATCAATTTTATCGCTTCGTGCGGAATTCAGTCCAGAAAATATTGCAGCAGCATTGTTAATTAATATGATTATTATGTATGTTGTGTTGAAAGCTTCGGTGAAGATAGAACGCTGGTTAGGTCAAAATGGAATTCGTATCTTAAGAAAAGTTTTTGGCGTGATTTTGTTAGCGATTGCCGTGAAAATTTTCACTACGGGAATTCAGGAAATATTTCCGTAATTTTGTACTGTAAAAATTCATCTTTAAAGAAAAAGAAAAATGAAGATATTCTCGTATGTATTTATAGTGCTAGCAGCGTTTCTCTGTATTTACAATGCCACAAAGTTAGATTTTGACCATATTTTACAAGGTGATAGTTTGGTAGCCTTGGTTGGCGTATTGGCTTCTTTGTGTGCCATTATGGTTGTGTTGATTTTCTTGACATCAAAGAAGATTCAAGAAAAAATTAAGAATTCTAAGAAGTAATGTTTGATGCTCTTGTTGTGGGCGGCGGCGTTTCAGGAATGCAATGCGCCCTCGTTTTAGGTTCTGCTAAAGAAAAACCTTTTGCCATAGACAAAAAGATTGGAATTGTATTGCACCAACGATCTTCGCATTTACAAAATGCCCTTTTTAATAATGTTTTAGGCTTGCCGAAAGGAAAAACTGGTGCCGAAATTTTGATTGAAGGACAAGCTCAGTTAACAGAAGTATATCCGCATGTGCATCAGATAGAAAAAGAAAAAGTACTTAAAATTACGGGGGAAGCGGGCAATTTTCAAATCGTTACGAATAAAAACACCTATCAAAGTAAACTTGTGGTAATCGCGTTGAATTATGCGAAACCTTTTACTATTGATGGGTTGGACGAATTTATTGCTCCACATCCAAGAGCTGCTGCCAAAAAAGATCGTATCTATTTAAAAAACGACGATCATTTAGTGAAAGATGGTTTGTATGCTTGTGGCACTATTGCAGGTTGGAGAAGTCAGTTTGCCATTGCTGCAGGAAGTGGCGCACAGGTTGCTACTGATATTTTGACGCTTTGGAATGATGGTAATCACACGAAAGTGCACGATAAAATTTAGATTTTTAGACCGTTTTGCTATACTTAATTGACACGAATCATCTTTAGTTTTAAACAACTATTCAAAATTTATACATTGCACTAACGTCAAATCGAGTGAAATTCTGATAAGAATTTTGTATCGAGATTTGCTTAGAGCTTCAAAGTACTTCTCGATACAGTTTTCTGGTAAAAACCACTCGAAGTGACGGCTTTGGTTTTATTGAAATTTTGAAGATGCTGTGTTTTGTTTCGAATAGTTTTGCGGAATTTTTCTTTGAAAGTCCTCAATACTCATTTCTAACTTTTTAATACTTTTTTTGCCACGAATTCACGAATGATGTTTTCTCATTGCTACACTGAATTGACACGAATCATCTTTAGTTTTAAACAACTATTCAAAATTTATACATTGCACTAACGTCAAATCGAGTGAAATTCTGATAAGAATTTTGTATCGAGATTTGCTTAGAGCTTCAAAGTACTTCTCGATACAGTTTTCTGACGAAAACCGCTCGAAGTGACGGCTTTGGTTTTATTGAAATTTTGAAGATGCTGTGTTTTGTTTAATTTTTCTTTGAAAGTTCTCAATACTCAGTGTTTTTTTCACCACGAATGCACGAATTTTTTATTGTGTTTTGTGGATTTGCTTTTATGTTCGATAAAGATATCTGATCGTCACTTCGAGTGGATTTGCAAAGCAAATTTGTATCGAGAAGTGCTACGAAGACGAATCATTTCAAACTACTTCTCAATATAATTTTTATTCATTTCATTTCGAAAAATCACTCGAAGTGACGGTTCTGGTTTTATTAAAAAGATGAAGATGCTGTGTTTTGTTGCAAATAAATAATCTTGATGAATTTTTCTTTGAAAGTTCTCAATACTAACTTCTCAATGCTCAGTACCAAGCATATTAATTCCCATGCAACTCTAGTACTTTTTCAATCATTGCATCACCAACATTGAGTTGTTGTTGATAGCCATTAGTTCCATATAATTGCTCAATAAATACAGCTTTGATGTGTCGTTTCATCTGATCAGCATATTTTTCAATGTAGATACGTCGTCCGCTCATTTTGCTAAAAAACTCAGCATATTCTTGTAATAATTCTTCTGAGATTTCAAAGGTGTTCATAAATTCTTGAAACGATATATTGCTATAAGCACTTCTTTCAGTATCTAGCTTTTCAAAGACGAATTCGTCAATATAACCCGTAATTTTTGCGCGCAATCCACGTTCAAGCGATAATTCTTCTGGAGATCTAGTAAGCGGGACAAATACATCTGGAATGATACCGCCGCCGCCATATACAACTTTCCCTTTTGGGGTTTCAAACTTAAGCGAATCAGCTACTTTGATACTATCCATAGATTTCAATTCTCCCGATTTGAAACGCTCGTAATATTCATCAAAATAGTCGTTATTTCCATTTTTGTACGAACGCTGAATAGAACGTCCTGTTGGTGTGTAATAGCGTGAAATTGTCAAACGAACTACCGAACCATCACCAAGTGGCATTGGACGTTGTACCAACCCTTTTCCAAATGATCGTCTTCCCACAATGACACCTTTATCATTGTCTTGCAATGCGCCCGCTACAATTTCACTTGCCGAAGCAGATTTTTCATTGATTAGCACATAAATTTCTCCGTTTTCAAAATCACCTTTGTCGGTTGCATAATATTTTTCTATTTCTCCTTTTTTGTTTTTGGTGAATAGAATCAGTTTATCATCTTCTAAAAATTCATCTGCAATATCGCGTGTAATATCTAAAATTCCGCCTGGATTGTTACGCAAATCAAGCGTTAAATGTTTGGCTCCTTGCTGTTGCAGATTTTCCAAAGCTTCTTCAAATTCATCATACGTAGTTTCAGCAAAACGATTGATTTTTATATAGCCTAAATCGTCTGTTAGCATATAATGCGCTACCACACTTTTGATCGGCACTTTGGCTCTTTTTAAATCAATATAAAGTTCTTCATCCGTGTTTTTACGATAAATTTTCAACTTTACAGAAGTCCCTTCTGTGCCTTTCAATCGTTTGATGATTTGCGTATTGCGTAGATTTTTTCCGTACAATGTATCTTTATCTGCCATTAAAATGCGATCGCCCGCTCTAATTCCTGCCGCAACACTTGGTCCACCTTCCAGCGTTCTCACAACTGTGAGCGTATCGTTGATGATATCAAAACGAATTCCGACACCAACAAAATCACCTTGCATGTTTTCGGCTACTCGTTTTTCTTCTTCCGAAGGAATGTATACTGAATGCGGATCTAGATTTTCTAAAATATTATTCACCGTCACATCCACAATACTATCCACATCGACATCATCTACATATTCGTAGTCGATATAATCAATCAAACGATTGAGTTTGTCTTTGCTTGTGTTGGACGAAAAGAGTTTTTCGGGCGTAGCACTGAAGTTTAATTTTCCACCAATAAATACACCTGCGGCAACTGCGGCGGCAATGATCACGGGAAGTAAGTATTGTGTTTTTTTGTTCAAAATATGCTTGTTTTAAGACGCTTCTACCGAAGGAATGTGTTCTACTTCAACGCCAGCTCTTTTTAAAAATTGTATGCCTGAGTCATCTTTGTACGCATCAACATACACAACTCTTGTAATTCCTGATTGATGAATGAGCTTGCTACATTCCTTACATGGCGACATCGTAATGTACAATGTGGCACCTACACACGACTGTGTTGAAGCGGCTACTTTTAAGATGGCATTTGCTTCTGCATGCAATACATACCATTTGGTGTAGCCTTCTTCATCTTCACAGAAATTTTCAAATCCTGAAGGTGTTCCATTGTAACCGTCAGAAATGATCATTCTATCTTTGACAACAATCGCGCCAACTTGTTTACGTTTACAATAGGAGAGTTTTCCCCATTCTTTTGCCATGCGTAAATAGGCATGATCGTATTTTGTTTGTTTTTGTTTGGGCATGTACAAATGTAACTTTTTAAAGCGAAAAAAAGCAACTGTGATAGTTGCTCTTTACCTCTTGTAACGAAGATATTAGGTTTCTGATGGAATCACAATAGCTTCGTTGTTAATTTTTTACCAAAATTATGATTTTCATGGTTCTGATTGGCATGCAATACATTTCGATTTTTCCGTTCCACAGGTTTGTACTTCGGTACAGTTACAAGTACATGTTCCTTCACAGTCAGAGCCATCAGCATGCGCAAACATTCCTCCACGTAAATTGTGAAAATTGAGCGTTGATATTTGTTTCTTGTTCAGTTTTAATTTAGAGATTTCTCTTTTTTTCATGTAAATAATTTTAATCGTTACTATTTTCTTTAAACCATTAAAATACAATTAAATTATAAAAAATTGGCGTCCACAATATGAAAAGCAATACCAAGTACGATTGAGGAAACAACCATTACCCAATCTCTTTTAGAGAAACGGAACACGGTTTGGAACACGAAAGAAAGTACTAAAACAACCAAAACAATAATAATTTGTGCAACTTCCACACCTAGTGAAAATTCTAACATTGGTAATAACTTGCTTTCTATGCCGTTGGTAATTTCTCTAAAATAGTTGGAGAATGCCAAACCATGAATCAATCCAAAGAATAATGCAACAACTAAGAGAATGATAATTTTTGTTTTGTTATTGTTTTTCCCGGCAGTAAATATATTGTACAATGCCGTAGCAATAATGGTAATGTACACAAGAAGTTCAGCCGTATTGACGCGAACAGAAATCACATTGTATGTTGATAACGCTAAAGAAATAGTATGTCCGATCGTGAATACGGAGACAATCCAAAATACACGTTTCCAGTCTTTAAATAAGTACGCAACGACAAGTACAATTAAGAATAAAATATGATCGTATCCGTCAAAGTTTAATACATGGTTGAGTCCAAGTTTAAAGTAAATCCAAAAGTCGCTCATGAGTTTGTGTAGGTTTTAGGTTTGGGGTTTGTGTTTCAAACTTACAGTTTATTTTGAGAATTTAAAAACCGCGTTCTTCTTGCAGTTGTTCGTAGGCTTTTTGTACACGTTGAAATTTTTCTTCGGCACCTTTTACATGTTCTTCTCCTAAGTGTTGCAGCTTATCTGGATGGTATTTTTTCGCCATTTTACGATACGCTTTTTTGATTTCGTTGATCGAAACCGATTTGTCAATTTCCAAAATGCGATATGCACTGTCAATAGGATCGTAAAACATGGCTTTGATCGATTGGTAATCACGATCATTAATGTATAGATATCCTGCTATTTTTTCAATCAATTCTACTTCTTCTTCACTAACATGTCCGTCTGCTTTGGTTACACCAAATAAATAGTGTATGAGTTGCAAACGCGAAGAATGATCCATGTGTGCTTGAATTTGCTGACAAACTTGACGCGTGGAGATGTCTTCCTTTTTCAACAATCCGTTGAATAACTTAAACGCATTGTTAGCACGTTCTTTTCCATACATTTTTATGAAATAATCGCGCACATACTCTTTTTCGGGTTGTGATACTTCACCATCTGCTTTCATCACAATAGCAGAAAGCACTAATAAACTTACTTCAAAATCGCCCGATCGTGTTTGCGCTTGCTTTTCAGCGTCTGAAGTTCTGCGTCTTCTACGTTTTTCGTATGTAGGTTCAGCTCTTCTACGGCGGCGTCTTTTTGATTCTTTTGGTTCATCCAATAATAATCCTTTTGACGTTGCTTTGTCGACGGCCGAACCGATAGCAAAACCGATAGCAGCTCCGATAGGACCACCAAGTGTCCAACCTAATGCGCCTCCAATCCAACTTGCAAATCCACTCATATTGTTGTTTTTTATCAAAGATACATTTTCCCGAGAAAAAATTATGAAAATTTAAGAATAAGCTGCAACTACAGATACAAATACAACATTTTATCAATTTTCTTTGACAAAATAAATGAACAAAATCATTTATAAACACAGATTAGATCTTTCGCTACAGCGAGATAAGTTCAACTTATAATTTTGTATGCGCCTTTAGCTTTTCAAAATTGAGTTTCACTAATATTATCCGTATCTTTGTCACATTATTAATGAATTTAATTTATAAAGATTATGTATCCACCAGAATTGGTAAAACCGATGCGCGCCGATTTAACCGCAGTAGGTTTTGAAGAATTACATACGGTAGAAGCTGTTGACAATGCGTTAGCAAAAGAAGGAACAACCTTAGTTGTTGTAAATTCAGTGTGTGGTTGTGCTGCAGCCAATGCAAGACCTGGCGCACGTATGTCTTTAGACAATGATAAAAAACCTGACAATTTGGTAACGGTTTTTGCAGGAGTAGATAGAGAAGCAACCGATAAAGCGAGAGCCTATATGATTCCTTTTCCTCCATCCTCTCCAAGTATGGCATTGTTTAAAGATGGACAGTTAGTACACATGTTAGAACGTCATCATATTGAAGGAAGACCAGCAGAAATGATTGCTGAAAACCTTAAAGATGCGTACAACGAAAATTGCTAATACACTTTTATCGAATACGTTATAAAAACCACGCCAACGCGTGGTTTTATTTTTTTAGTTGAATCAATATTAAATTTATACGGAAATAATGAAAATTATATCCTACCTACTCTCAAGTATTTATATGCTTGTTTTTGGATTGTTTTTGGTGATTTTTCATCCCATTCAATGGATTTTTTTGAAGCTTGGCGGATCTAAAGGACATCAACATAGTGTGAATGCCCTACAAGTTTGTTTGATGTATTGTCATGCCATTCTTGGCACTCGTTATCAACTTCGCAATAAATATTCATTGGAAAAAGACAAACCTGTCATTATTGTATCAAATCATCAAAGTATGAGCGATATTTCGCCACTGATTTGGATGTTTCGAAAGCATTATCCAAGATTTATCAGCAAAAAAGAATTGGGCAAAGGTATTCCGAGCATTTCTTTTAGTTTGCGACATACGGGCGCGGCTTTGATTGATCGAAAAAATCAAAGACAAGCCATTTCCGAAATTATTCGTTTTGCCAAACTTATTTATGCAAATAATTATGCTGGTATTATTTTTCCTGAAGGAACGCGAAGTCGTAACGGAGTTCCAAAAGCTTTTAAAACCAAAGGATTGGAAGTGTTGTTTAAGTATATTCCGAATGCGCAAATTATTCCTGTGACGATTAATAATTCGTGGAAAACAAACAAATACGGAAAGTTTCCTTTAGGTTTGGGCGCAAAAATTACTATTGATACACATCAGCCTATTTTACTGAGTGATTATCCAAAGGCAAAATACCAAGAACTGATTGCACATCTTGAAAGTGTGATTTCTTCAAAAATTGTCATCGCTTAATTTTAAATAAAAAAACATGCATTCCTCAAAACAAGAAATTATTCAAAAAACGATTGGTTTTGTTCAAAAAACTTTGGCTGATGCAGAAGGTGGACACGATTGGTTTCACATTGAACGTGTGTACAAAAATGCGTTGTTGATTGCCAAAGAAGAAACTGTAGACGTTTTTATTGTGAGTCTTGGTGCATTATTACACGATATTGCCGATGCTAAATTTCATAATGGCGACGAAACAATTGGGCCAAAAGTAGCACGCACTTTTTTAGAAAGTGTCGCTGTGGCGGAAGCGGACATTGTGCATGTTGAACACATTATTCGTAATATTTCTTTTAAAGGTGGAAATTTTGAGCAACAGTTTCGTTCAGCGGAATTGGATGTTATTCAAGATGCAGATCGCTTGGACGCGATTGGCGCCATAGGAATTGCGCGCTGTTTTAATTATGGAGGATTTAAAAA
The DNA here is from genome assembly GCA_964535135.1 of uncultured Kordia sp. GTDB lineage: Bacteria > Bacteroidota > Bacteroidia > Flavobacteriales > Flavobacteriaceae > Kordia. The sequence goes on along the minus strand of CAZHSA010000017.1, from coordinate 13,845 downwards.
TCGGAAGTTGTACGATCCTGCAATTGCTCCGAATCTAAATATGACCAAAGCTGAATATAAAAAATCTACAACACCGACCATCAATCATTTTTACGAGAAACTGTTATTGTTAAAAGATAGAATGAATACCAATACTGGAAAAAAAATTGCAGCACAACGGCATGTATATATGGAACAATTTTTAGATCAGTTTTTTTCGGAATGGAAAGGATTGGTGTAGCCTTTTTTGACTTACTTTTTCTTTAACTATTATAGATAAACAGCTTCTTTTGTTTTAAAATCATTGCGTTTTCATAAACCATCAACGCCTTTCTTTTTTTGTGTTTGATACTTCCTGTACTTTCGAACCATTATTAATTCACAAAACAAACTATTATGAAAAGTAACAGAATCAAAACCTTAAAACTTACGAAAAAATCGATCTCTAATTTATCAACGATTGTTGGTGGAATTGGAGGCGGAAGCGAACCTTCTGGTGGCGATTGGAATGCAGCTCCAAGCACAGGAGGACCAAGCTGGAATTGTGATAGTATTAAGCATTGTACACGCTAGTTAAAGTAACTCATACCTAACAAAAACCATCTTAACCTTTTCTATAGCAAAAGTATAAGGTGGTTTTTTAGGATTGAATCATCATTTTCATTTCGCTTCTATATTTTGAAGCGCTTTTTCCCGTGATTTCTTTGAACAATTTGTTGAAATGTGAAAAGTTATTGAAACCACTTTCATAACAAATTTCCGTAATGCTACTTTGACTTTCCAATAGCAATTTTGTCGCGTACACTACTCTGTATTCGTTCACCAATTTGGTAAAGGTTTTTCCGGTAACTTTTTTGAAATAACGACAAAATGCTGGCACAGTCATATTCACTTCATCGGCAATTTCGTCCAAACTAATATGACGCTGATAATTACTGTTGATGTATTTAAAAATCGTATCAATCTTTATGCTGTCTTGCGGTTGTGTTTCAAAGGCAAATCCGTCTACGTTGAGCAATTCATAATCTTCTGCGAACGCCAACATATTTAATATTTCTAAAAGTTTAATGATTCTTTTAAAGCCTTTATACTTCGGCAATTTTTCAATTTTTGGCCCAACCACTTTTTTGGTTTCTGGCTTAAAGCGAATTCCTTTTTTTGCTTTTTCGAGTAAGAGTGCGATAGGTTGTACTTCAGGCAAATTGTAAAATTCTTGCCCTAATACATCTGTTTTAAACTGAATCAGGGTTTCTTTTCCTTTGGACGTTAAGCGATCAGCAAATCCATTATGTGGCAAATTGGAACCAATTAAAATTAACTGACTGTTATTAAAATACGACAAATGATTTCCTATATGACATTTTCCTTTCCCTTTATTGACATAGACCAATTCTACTTCCGGGTGAAAATGCCAAAATGCCGATTCTCTTTTTCGCTTTTTGGTATTTTGCGCCACAAGAATTGAATTTCCAAACTCAGGCGTTATTTTTTCTAATGTAGGTTTCGTATTCAAAGCAAGATGTTTACTAGCAGTACAAATTTACGACTAAATCTGCCTAAAAAGTGTGTTCTTTTATCTTAATTATGTGCTATTTTAACTTATATAAAAGTTTACAATTATTTAACGGTTAAAATAACACATAAATATGCCAAAATAGTCGTTTTTCTGTTGCCACATCGAACCTACATTTGTACTGTAATTATTTAAAACACAAAGTCATGAAAAAAAGAATGAAAAACATCGTATGCATGGGAATGATGATCGTTAGTATGTTAAGTTTTGCGAGCGGTATATCTTCTTCAGACATTAACAAAGAACGCACAGTCATCACATTTGATAATGTGAAGAAAGGACATCAATTAGTAATTAAAGATGCTAATTTACTCATAGTTTACAAAGAAGCGATTCAGAAAAACGGAAGCTACAACAAAGGATTTGACCTCACATCGTTACCAGACGGCAACTATTATGTAGAGTTAAATAAAGATGTAAAAATTGTAGTCATTCCATTTACAGTAGCTTCCAACAAAGTTACATTTGAAAAAGAGAAAGAAACTGTTATTTACAAACCAACGGTTCGTTTGGAAGATAACTATTTGTTTGTATCTCGCCTTTCTTTAGACGTAGAGCCATTGAAGGTTAAATTGTACTACACGGAATCTTTTCAGCAAGGAAGAGAGTTACTTTTTTCGGAAGACGTTGAAAACACCAAAATTGTAGAGCGTGTATTTGAACTTTCTAAAAAGAAAAAAGGGTATTACACAATTGTCTTTGAAAGTCAAGGAAGAGAATTTACAGAACGTATTAAATTTTAGATTCAACCAACACAATTAGAGTTTAAAAGCGTAGCATTTATAAGATGCTGCGCTTTTTTTATGAATGATACTCAAACAACCAACACCAAATACCGAACAACTTAATACCCAATATGTATTACGCCGTTGGTAAACACCTGCAAAGGTTCGCCATTTCTGTCTTCCATGATAATATTAAATGTTCCTTCCATTTTATTGTTTGTGTGTGTTGTGATAGAAGTATCTCTGTAACCCAATCCGAATTCGGAAACCCAAGAAACTCCATGTTCTTCTAGGATGAAACGGTCTATTTCATTGGTTTCTTCCACAATAACAAAGAAGGATATTTTTTTAGTTTCATTGTCAAATACAGCTTCAACAATGCGCATATCCGAATCCATAGAATCGATCGTTACATTATATTCCGTTATAAAATAGGCAATTCCGTTTAGCGTAAAACGGATACCATTTTCTTCAACAATTGCCACATTTTCATCATCTGACACACACGATAAAACGATGAGCGAAAAGATGCAAAGCACTAGTTTTTTCATAGTGATTTATGTTTGATTATACATTTTTCACACGCTGAAAATGGGGTAACTTTTTATAAATGTATGATAATCTTCCGTTCAAGGTTCACATTAGTTTGTAAGCGTTGAATTTTTTTTGTGAACGTTGTCAAAACAACGAATATTGTCCGTTTTTGTAGTGCTCATGCAATTCTGTGTTGAGTCTTGGCATTTTTTTATTTTGAAAATATTTGCGTCGCGCCAGCTGAATTAAGTTTCTAATTTGTTCAGCAATTTTTCCTTCGCCACGCATGCGATGTCCGTAACGGCTGTCGTTTAACGAACCGCCATGACAACTTTCTATTTGATGCAATACTTTATCCGCTTTGTCAGGCATGGTCTTTCGAATCCAATCGGTAAAAATTTCGCCAATGGCGCCGTTCAAGCGTACAATGGTAAATGCAATAGAAGTCGCGCCCAACTCTGATACTTTTTTTGCCAACGGGAGAATTTCATGACTGTTTATTGACGGAATGATCGGCGCCAACATTACATTCACGGGAATTCCATTTTCCGCCAGCATTTTCACTGTTTCCAAGCGTTTCTTAATAGTTGCTGTACGCGGCTCCAACACGCGACGTGTTTCTTCCGACAAGGAAGTTATAGAAATATTGACACCAACAAGGTTGTCTTTTGCCAATTCTTTCAACACATCCAAATCGCGCAGTATGAGTGAATTTTTGGTAATAATTGCTACAGGATGTTTGTATTTTAAGAATACTTTCAACAAGTTTCTAGTAATTTCAAGCTCTTTTTCAGCAGGTTGATAACAATCGGTATTTCCCGATAATACAATTGTATGCCCTTTCCAGCTTTTCTTTTTTATTTTTGATTCTAAGAGTTGTGGTGCATTTTGTTTGACTAAAATTTTTCGCTCAAAATCCAATCCGGCACTAAAACCCCAAAATTCGTGACTGTTTCTGGCATAACAATAAATACAACCGTGCTCACAACCTTGATACGGATTCAGCGAATATTCCATGCCAACATCAGGACTTGTGACTTTATTAATGATGGTTTTCGGAAATACATTGATGTGACTCGTTTTATTTTTGTCAGCTTCTTCACCTTCTTTTTGGCAGTATTCCAAGAAATCGGAACGTATTTCGTGTGCGTTTTCTAGGAAACGATTGTGTACATTTTTTTGCGCACCTCTACCTTTTATGTTCGTTGAATTTTTCAAAACTCCTGATTTAGTGCCTCAAAAGTACATTCCGCCAAAGCGAAAATTAAAAAATGAACATGATTTTTGGTGCAACTACAGGAATAAAAAGCTTAAAGATACTTAGTTGCATTAACTTATTTTTCATTCAATTTTAATTATCTTTAGCCATCAAAAATTAATACATGAAAAAAATAATTCTATTTATCGTTGTTGGTCTTTTTATGATGCCAACAAGTACTAAAGCCAACGAAGGCATGTGGTTTTTAATGTTTATTGACAGACTGAACCACCGAGACATGCAAAAAATGGGGTTGCAATTAACCGCCGAAGAAATTTATAGCATTAATAATAATAGTTTAAAAGACGCTATTGTACAATTTAATGGAGGTTGTACGGCTAGTATTATTTCCGATCAAGGATTGGTACTTACAAATCACCATTGTGGATATGATGCTATTGCAGAATTATCAACAGAAGAAAAAAATCATTTAAAAAATGGATTTTGGGCAAAAAGCTTTGATGAAGAGTTAAAACCCGAGAGTTTATATGTTCGATTTTTTGTACGAATGGATGACGTAAGCGAGCGCATTCTGTCAAAAGTAAATGATAGCATGACTGAAAAAGAACGTGGAGCAGCTATCAATAAAGAAATTGCGCTTATTGAACAAGAAAATAACGAAGGTGGAAAATATACGGTTTCCGTACGTTCCTTTTTCCAAGGAAATGAATTCTACTTTTTTGTGTATGAAGATTACGAAGATGTTCGTTTGGTAGGAACGCCAACGGAAAGCATTGGAAAATTTGGTGGAGATACCGATAACTGGGAATGGCCACGTCATACAGGAGATTTTTCATTGTTCAGAGTATATACTGACAAAGACGGAAATGCAGCTAAATATGCAGAAGACAACATTCCGATGAAGCCTAAAAAACACTTAGCCGTAGATTTAAGTGGTGTACAAGAAAATGATTTTGCTATGATTTTAGGATATCCAGGACGTACCAACCGTTGGATGCCAGCTGAAGGAATTGAACAAAATGTAAAGTATGCGTACCCTGCTTGGGTAGAATCTTCAAAAATGAGCATGGATGTTATGAAAAAACACATGGACAAAAGTGAAGATGTCAATCTAAAATATGCTTCTAAATATGCCGGAATTGCCAATTATTGGAAAAATAGACAAGGAATGATTGATGCCTTAACCAAACATGGCACAGCAGGTGAAAAACGTGCTTTAGAAAAGAAATTTGATCGTTGGGCAAATAAAAAGCGTAACAAAGAAATGTATGGAACTGTAATGAGTGACATCAATACGTATTATGCATTGACTAATAAGAAATCGCGTCACGACAATTATTTAATTGGAGTTTTACGAGGAAGTAACTTTGCTGTTGCTCCTTGGAGAATTGGTAGAAATTTAGAATACTACATCGAACAAAATAAAGCAAAACGCGAAGAAATACTACCAAGATTGAAATCGTTGATTGATAATACTTTCAAAAATGTGTATATGCCTTTAGAAAAGGACGTATTTGCTGCGCAATTAAAACTATATATTGCAAAAGCTGACTATGAGTTACCTGATACCGTAAAAAAACTAAAAGAAGATGTTGGAGACGATTTGGAAAACTACATACATGCAATAATGGAGTTAAGTATTTTCACGTCCAAAGAACGTTTAGAAGCGTTTTTAATGTATCCTAATAAAGCGTTGTTGGAAAATGATCCATTGTATTCATTATCGAACGACTTACTCGCAAAATACAGAGAACAACCAGAAGCTATTGCAGATGCTGAAGAAGCGTATAACAAAGCCTACAGAAAGTTTGTACAAGGATTGCGTGATTCAAAATTGAGTACCGTAAAATATCCTGATGCCAACTCTACATTGCGTTTAACATACGGGAAAGTAGTTGCTTTGCCAAAAGATGAAAGAAACGATGCAAAAATCAACAACTATACAACGATGAAAGGTATGGTTGCTAAATACAAACCCAACGATGACGAGTTTGATTTGCCTAAAGAAGTATTGGATTTGTATAAAAAGAAAGATTTTGGTCAGTATGCAGACAAAAACGGATATATGCCTGTAAATTTCTTAACAGATAATGATATTACAGGAGGAAACTCTGGTTCGCCAGTATTGAACGGAAAAGGTGAATTGATCGGATTGGCTTTTGATGGAAATATTGAAGCCATGGCAGGAGATGTAATATTCGACGATAAATTACAACGCACCATCAACGTAGATATTCGTTATGTGTTGTGGTTAGTAGACAAACTATCGGGCGCAGATAATATTATTAAAGAATTGACTTTAAAAAAGTAATGTATTCTTTAACTAAAACAAAAACAATCCTGTTCAATACTGAGCAGGATTTTTTTATACTTTTTAATGAATCTTTCTATTATCGTTTGATAAACTTTTGAATTGCAGTACGGTTTTGATTGTCAATAATCTTCAAGAAATAGATGCCATTTTGTAAGTTACTGACATCAAGTTGCAAAGTGGTATTTAAGGAAACGGTTACTTTTTTTCCTAAAATAGAATAGACTTCTACGTTTTGAATATGATCAATTCCTTGAATGTTTAATACGTTTGAAGCAGGATTTGGATAGATAGAAACGTTTGTCAACTCAAAATCTTCATTCGAAAGCGTTCTAGAAAAATTAACTTGACTACAATCATTGGAAACCGTTAGATAACGTAATTCTCCTACGGTACAACCCGTAAAACAAAAGTTTCCATACAATGCAAATACATAAGCTCCATTATTAGTAAGATAGATATCACAAACCTCTGCCAAGTGATATTGAGGATTCCCAAAAAAATCATAAGATGTTATATTGTAAGGAACGCCTGAATAGTTAATTCCGACAGGATCACCTATTGGAAAAGCTTCAGCCAAATCAATATTAGGAACAGCTTCAAAATCATCTTCTAATGCTTTCATGTTAAGATAATTGTTACTGGTTTCTAAATAAAATTGTGTAACTCCAGAACTCATCAAATCATTAAAATACAATATTGAAAGCTGATATTGATTCATTAAATTATCCAAATCTGTATCACCTGATACACCCGTATCTTTGAATGTTTGTACCCAAGAAACCGAAGTACTGACAGAAAAAGTAATATTTTTATATTCTTGAGGTGTTGTTTGCCCGTATACTGGATTTACACGAAACTGAAATTCATTGAATAGCGAATCAATTTCTGGTATATTTTGCGGATTGTTGTAAATAGCTGAGAATTTTTCTAAATGCGGTGTAATTCTAGCAATTGGTACGAAGGGATTGTCATAGTCTACGTCATTTGGATCGCTTTGTATTTCGCGCAACGCTAATATGGCAGCATCAACTTCAAAGTTTTGTTGAATAAATGGATCAATACTACATTGTGCATGTACGTTATATACAAAAGCACAAAATAGAATAGCAAGTACCGTTTTTTTCATGGTGTAGTTTTGTGAATTGATCAGTATGTATATCATTATAACAACACAATGAACTGTTTTCCCTAGTCAAAATAGGGAATTATTACAAATCTCTCCAAAAAATCACAAGTAACCTGTTAAAAACACGCGAAAATACCTGTATCTATTTTTTTAATTGCTTAAAAACTTAAAAAGCAATTACTTCCCTGGGAAATTTGCTTTGCGCTTTTCTAAAAATGCAGTAGTTCCTTCGTTGAAATCTTCTGTTCCAAAACAGTCGCCAAATGCTGAAATTTCAGCCTCATAACCATTTACACCATCGGTATAATTAGCATTGATGGCTTTGATGGCTCCGCGAATGGCAACTAAGGAGTTTCTCATGATTTTTCCTGCCAGTTTGTACGCTAATGATAGTAATTCTTCTGGCGTTGTCACATGATTTACCAAACCGCATTGTTTGGCTTCTTCTGCACCAATCATACCAGCAGTCATAATCATTTCCATGGCTTTTCCTTTTCCTACCAATTGTGGCAAACGTTGTGTTCCACCATATCCGGGAATTACACCAAGTGAGACTTCTGGTAAGCCCATTTTGGCATTATCACTGGCAATTCTAAAATGTGCTGCCATTGCCAATTCCAATCCGCCACCAAGTGCAAATCCGTTTACAGCAGCAATGACAGGTTTCGATAAGTTTTGCACAAAATCGAATAACAATTCTTGTCCTTTTGCGGCTAACTTTCCACCTTCTTCCACAGAAAAATCAGCAAATTCGCTAATATCAGCACCTGCAACAAACGCTTTTTCTCCACTTCCTGTCAACACAATCACTTTCGTTGCTGCATCAGCTTCTAAAGCGGCAAAAGCAGTGTGTAATTCTTGAATCGTATCACGATTTAATGCATTTAATTTTTTAGGACGATTAATGGTTACCGTTGCAATTCCGTTGTCTTCTTGTACTAAGATGTTTTCGTAAGTCATGGTTGTTATATTTTTGGAAAAGACACTTTAAATGTGGTGCCTTCGTTTTCTTCTGATGTAAAAGTAATACTTCCGTCGTAAGTTTCTACAATATTTTTTACCATTCCGAGTCCTAATCCCATTCCGCTCGTTTTGGTGGTAAATTTTGGCTCAAATATTTTCGGTGCGTTCTCTTTTGTGATTCCAATTCCGTTGTCTTGCACAGTAATCATTACTTTATGATCCAACTCAAATACGCGCACATTAATTCGTGGTGGACGTTCGTCAGAAATGGCTTGAATGGCATTTTTTACCAAATTCGTAATCACGCGGATTAATTGTGTACGATCAAATTTGGCAATAATTTCTTCTTCTTCATACGAATAGTTAATATAGCCTTCATTGAAAAGTTCCATCGCCAAACGTGTAATTTCTACCACATTCAGCATTTCGTTTTGCTGTGCAGGCATTTTGGCAAAGTTGGAAAACGCCGAAGCAATATTGCTCATGGTATCAATTTGCTGAATGAGGGTTTTTGTGTATTCGTCTACTTTTTGATGAATGTTTGGATCGTTTGGATCAAATTTTCGTTGGAAACTTTGTACACTCAAACGCATTGGTGTCAATGGATTTTTAATTTCGTGTGCTACTTGTTTTGCCATTTCGCGCCACGCTTGTTCCCGTTCGCTTTTTGCAAGTTTTACAGCACTTTCTTCCAACTCATCAATCATACTATTATACGCGTTGATTAGGTTGTAAATTTCTTCACCTGCATCTTCCACAATAATTTTTTCATTGCGCTGATTGAAGCGTGTCTGATCAAGTTTTTCACCAATTTTTTTAAGTGATTTTGTAATGTATCGCGACACATAATACGCAAATACAATTGCAATAATAAGCATCAATACATACGTATATCCTAATCGGGTTAAAAATTCGCGCAGCTCACTATCGCCAAATGTATTGTCTAGTTTATACCGAAGATTGATAATTCCGAGTGGTTTCGACTTAATGTCCGTAATAATACTGTACGAAGATTGGTATTCGGTACCGTTTTCAACAGCAATATCGTCTACATAATGTTTGTCGATATCGTATTGCAGATTGTTTAAAATTTTGGCAGGCAAACATTCAATAATTCCTTCGCTTCTGATAGACGTATCGGACGTTTTCAAAAAGCCACCTTCCAAGTCATATAAATTAAACGTTACATTGTGAATATCGGCAATTTTGTAGATTTCTTCCTTAAAGATCAACGCCAAATTTTCTTCATTAACCACATAGGTAGTTTCAAAATTGATCAAGTATTTAATATGCCCTTTTACTTGCTTTTCTTTTCTATCTAAACGACGTAAATGATAATCGTTAGATTGTTCACTGTATTGATAAATGGTAACTAAAGCAATAAGTATAGACGCTACCAAAATCAGTAGAATCATGTAAGCAAATATTCGAGAACGTAATGACAGTCTAGCTGGTTTCATGAATGTGGGTTTATCTTCCTTGCTTTCGCACAATAATCAAGCCAAAATTAGGCATTCGGATTCTTCTCGCGGATGCGTTTGTACACTTTAAATCCAATCATTAATAAGATTCCTAATACGAAAATTCCGATCACGCCAAAAATCCAATTAATCGAATTTTTTAAGATCACCAAAAAGATGACTGCAAACAAAATAAACGTAGCGCCTTCATTCCATAAACGCATAAAGTTAGAGCTGTATCGCACATCGTCTCTTTGCAACTGCTTGTACATTTGATGGGTTTTTAAATGGTATAAAATTAATAAAAACACAAACGCAAGTTTTACATGCATCCAACCCAATTGTAATAAGGACGAATTGGCAACGAGCAGCAACACTGCAAAAAGAGTTGCCAAAACCGCTGACGGCCATCCAATGATAAACCACAGGCGTTTTGCCATAAGTTTGAGTTGTGTTCCTAAAATTTCCTTGTCAGGAGATGGTTTATGAAACGCTTCAATTTGATATACAAACAAACGTGGAATGTAAAATAAAGCCGCAAACCATGTGACTACAAATATTAAATGCAGTGCTTTTATGTAACCGTAATATTCTAATAACATTTAGTCTTCTATAAAGAGATAATTTAGTTTTTTCGCATTAAAGGCATCGTTAAACGCTTTGATTTCAGTATCAATCAACTTATTGAATGTGGTGAGTTCTGCGTTAATTTTTTGTGTCAATTCGTTTTTCACAGCTATATCTTGTTCCGTTGGCGCAAAATCGCCCATACTTACTAAAGAATTTAAGTGTCCTAACTTGTTTGTGAGACGAATTGGAAAATTCAACGGATCTTGTCCGCTACGATTTTTAGTTTGATACAAGGCTTCTTCAATGGCTGTAAATTGCTTTTTTAATTCTTTCGCTTTTTCCACCAACTCTTTTACGTTTTCGTCGTCTTTATATTGCGTTGCAAAAGAACTCAATTTTGCATTAATCTTACGAATTTTTTTGATGGATTTATGCGCGTTATCCATTGTAGCATTTACATCTTTGATAAAATCAAATTGCTTTTGCATGTCTGCAAGCGTGCTTTCTGCGCGTTCATCCGCCAAAATGGTAAAAGGTTTTGTGATTTCAACAGCATCTGCACCTTCTTTCTTCACTGTGAGTTTCACTTTGTATGCGCCAGGCACTGCTTTTGGTCCGTTGAGACTTGCCCACCATAAAATCATTCCTTTTAAGCGTTCTGTGCCTGTGTACACCATATTCCACACAAACATATTCGCGCCTTTTTCAGCCTTGAGTTTATCTTTCTTTTTATTTTTTGTGCTGAATGTTTTGATGACATCACCATTAGCTTCCATGTACGTTAGCGAAACCTCATCTTTTGCATCATATTCATTAAGATAGAAGTACGTCATGACACCATTTGGATGATTTGTCCCTTCTGTTTTACTTCCTTTTCGGGAACCGCCACGCATTCTATAACTATCTTTTGGTGTGTATAAAATATGTGAATTTTTTGTGAGATTGTATTGTTGATGAATCACGGTTAAATCGTCAATAATCCAAACACTTCTTCCTTGTGTCGCTACAACTAAATTGTTGTTTTTTACGACTAAATCCGTAATAGGAACAATTGGCAAGTTTAGCTGAAACGATTGCCAGTTTTTCCCGTCGTTGAACGAAATATACATGCCCGTTTCCGTTCCTGCATATAATAAGCCTTTGCGTTTTGGATCTTCACGAACAACACGTGTAAAATGTTCTGCATTGATTCCGTTGGTAATTTTTGTCCATGTTTTTCCGTAATCGGTCGTTTTGTAGATATACGGATTAAAATCGCCTGTTTTATATTTCGTTCCCGCTACATAACACGTTCCTGCATCAAACGCACTTGGTTCAATGCTGTTAATCATCATCCATTCTGGCATTCCTTTTGGCGTTACATTTTGCCAAGTTTGTCCACCATCTTGCGTAAGGTGAATCAATCCGTCATCACTTCCAACCCATAGTAACCCTTCTTTCAATGACGATTCTTGCGCAGCAAAAATGGTACAGTAATATTCTACGGAAGTGTTATCCTGCGTAATTGGTCCGCCAGAAGATTTCAATTTCTCCGGATCGTTTCGTGTCAAATCAGGACTGATAATTTTCCACGATTGTCCTTCATTTTCGGTAACATGCACACGATTAGAAAAGGTATATAATTTATTCGGATTGTGTTTTGAAAAAATAATTGGGAAGTTCCACTGAAAGCGATATTTCATGCCTTCTGCGCCATGTCCCATCGGATTGTCGGGCCACACATTTACAGCACGAACCGTTCCTGTTTTATGATTCACTCTGGTGAGAAATCCATCATAACTTCCACCATACACAATGTCATTATCTTTCGGATCTACCGCAATATGTGCCGATTCGCCACCTGCGGTTCTTTCCCAATCATCTTCTGTGATTGCTCCTCCGTTGGTACGATGCGGAATGCGAATGGTAGAATTGTCTTGTTGTGCTACATAAATTCGGTATGGAAAGCTATTATCAGTTGTCACGCGATAAAATTGTGACGTTGGTTGATTGTAGTATGTACTCCACGTTTCGCCACCATCATAGGTTATTTGTGCGCCACCATCATCTCCAATAATCATACGTTTTGGATTTTCGGGTGCAATCCACAAATCGTGATGATCGCCATGCGGAGCGTTGTACGTACTAAATGTTTTTCCACCATCCGTACTTTTGTGATAACGTACGTTTAACACATACACCACATCTTCGTTTTCGGTATCGGCATACACACGCGTGTAGTACCAAGCGCGCTGACGCAATTTACGTTCACTATTGACTTGCGCCCACGTTTCGCCGCCATCTTCACTTCGATACAAACCACCTTTATCTTTGTTTTCAACAATTGCCCAAACACGTTGGTTATTTAATGGAGAAACGGTCACTCCGATAATTCCTAAAGTTCCTGTTGGGAATCCTTTTTTCGTGGAGATTTCTGTCCACGTTTCGCCGCTATCCGTACTTTTCCATAAGGCTGAACCATCGCCACCAGAACTCAAACTGTACGGAGTTCTGCGAACACGCCAGGTAGAAGCGTACAGAATTCTTGGATTTGTAGGATCAATCAATAAATCGACAACACCTGCATCTGCATTGGCAAACAGGGTTTTTTTCCATGTTTTTCCGCCATCAATACTTTTGTAAACACCTCTATCATTGGAAGATTTGTAAATATTTCCCATCACACCAGCATATACAATATCAGAATTCGTTGGATGCACTGCCATTCTCGGAATATGTCGTGAATTTTTAAGTCCTGAAGCTTTCCATGTTTTTCCAGCATCGACACTTTTCCAAACACCATAACCTGAAGAAACATTTCCACGCACTGTTTTTTCGCCACCACCAACATAGAGTACGTTAGGATCACTTTTTGAAACCGCAATAGCACCAATACTTCCACCAAAATAACCATCGGAAATATTTCCCCATGTACGTCCGCCGTTAGTCGTTTTCCAAATTCCACCACCTGTGGCTCCGAAATAGAATAAATTTGGTTTGTTGGGAACGCCTGTTACTGCGGCGCTTCGTCCACCACGAAACGGACCAATAAGTCTGTATTCAAGGTTTTTATAATAAGTTTCATCAAAAGTTTGTGCTTGCGCTTCTAGCTGGCTGGCTAGCGTAAGAAATAGCGCCAGTAAAATGGTTGTAATTCGCATTTTTTAGGTTAGTTTGGTTTTAGCTACTAAAATACGGATTATTCTTTTAGGATGGATTTGCGTTTTTGTTAATTGTTGTTTTGTGGATTTGTTAGTTTGTTAATTTGTTCTTTCGTCGATTTGTTGTTTTGTGGATTTGTTTTTGATCACTCTTAACGCATCACTCTATAACTCTTAACTTATAAACTAGAAACTTTTTTCGTCACGAATGCACGAATGGTTTTTGGCATGTTCTTGTGAAG
>CAZHSA010000016.1:0-23553 GCA_964535135.1 uncultured Kordia sp. | reverse complement strand
ATATTCGTCTTGTGGAAAATAATAGGTTTGATCCACAAGATCAATATATTTTGTTTTCATTTATGATCGTTGCAGTACGTTAAAATATGTGTATAAGTGTATCTATTTAAAGCAGTTACTTTAAATTTTTCAGCTATATGTATAGAAATTTCAGACTCGTAATGGTCTTAATAGCAAGGTGACGACAAGTGTTGCGTCAATATATTTTAATACGAAGTTTTTAACGGAAGTTAGCTCTACATTTCGGTTACTTATCCCATAAGCTGCTGTTGGATTTGACTTCCTAATTTCCAAAAGCCCGAAACTAAAAACACGTTTCATGATGCTTGGCTAATTGCTAAAACCAAATTACACAAAAAAATAATATGTGAAACAAGAAAAATATTTTTTTTGAAAAAAAATTATACTGGAATTTTAACGCACCTTTTTTTACCTTTTTCTATCTGGCAGAAATTATAAAGTCTTGCCATCTACAAAGCAAGGCTTTTTCTTTATAAAGTTTGATCAATTATATAATTAAAGTGAGCACTTTTTCGAAAGATGCGATGGTGAATAATTCGTTCATAAAAACATGATCTACACTATTAATTACTTCATAGACGATTGATATTACCACAAAATAGAGACAATAATCATCATCTTTTTGTCAATAGTATACTACTATCTAAGAATTTTCAAGCATTCAGAAAATAAGGGAAAAACTGGCGCATTAACTGCTGAAAACTAGATACTTACCTATACTCAAAACAATACCAATAAGTAAAAACACCGTTTAAATACAGGAAAAACACGCTTACTAAAAATAAGTTTTTTCTTTAGGTTTAGGGTAATATTTAATCAAAACATTAATATCATGAAAAAATCTAGACAAAGAAATGATGAGCTGCATGAGAAGCTAAACGGAAGTTGGCGTGCAGTGTATTCTGAATTAGATGGAGAAATGACACCAGTCGCTCATTTTTCAACCATTCTGGTCACTTTTAAAAGTGGTCGTTTCCAAATTCAATCTGATGGAAAAGTACAACATGCAGGTGTATATGAATTAGATACCGAATCAAGCCCTGCAAGAATTATCTACACTTACAAAAAGAGTTCTTTCTATAAAACAGAAAAACCTCGTGTAGGAATTATTCAGCTTACTGGAGACACCATGAAGGATTGTCTTGGCGCTATTGGAGCAAGACCTCCAAAGAGTTTTAACACTACAGCTGATAGCAATACGGTAATGACCGTACATCAACGAGTAGGAAGTGAAGGCGGAATAGGATTGTCAGTTTCTATTGTTGCTGACGTATCAGAATGGTAATCTAAAACACACACTATGGCACGAATTTGTCTTGTAAGACCTCTATTATCACCCACAGAATTTAATGGATATCCTTTAAATTTATTAATACTTGGAAAATGTTTACTTCTCAAAGGTCATGATGTTTTTATTTGTGATTTTGATTTTGAGAAAGAACAAGATCCCAGTTGGCAAGAAGGGAATTTCGCCGCTAGGGCAACAGCTAAAATTTTAAGCTATGAGCCCGACTTTGTTGGCATTACTTCTATGTGTAGTAATTATGTATTGGCGTTAGATTTAGCAGAAACGATTAAAACTACCGCACCAGAAGTACATATTACATTTGGAGGTCCGCATGTTTCATTATGTGCCAAAGAAACGTTAGAACGTTATCCTTATGTGGATACGGCTGTGATTGGAGAAGGAGAAGTTACATATCCTGAATTGATTGATTATTGCATGCACGATCAAGATTTACATCCTGTAAAAGGCATTGCTTTTAGAGATCAATTAGGCACTGTAAAAGTCACTCCAAGAAGAGCATTACTATCTGATCTTAATTTATCACCATCACCAGCATATCATCTTGTAGATATTGAAGCGTATGTAAAAGCATCTGCAGGAAGTTATCTTGAGATTTATGCTGGTAGTGGTTGCCCCTTTAAATGTACGTTTTGCTCCACAAGTATTGTTTGGGAAAGACGCTACAGAACCATGGAAGCTACTCGAATTGTGGGCGAAATGGAAAAACTACATAAATTATACGGCGCAAAAGCGTTCAATTTAATTCACGATAATCTTACGACTACGAAAGCATTTTTGAACGAGATTACGGATATTATTAGAGAAAAAGAATTAGACATTCGATGGGGTTTTAGCTCTCGAATTGATACTATTGACCAACCAACTATTGAGCGAGTTTCTGCATCTGGTTGTGATTATATATTTTTCGGTGTTGAAAGTGGTTCAGATAAGATTCAAAAAACCATGAAAAAACGCCTAAAACTTGGGCAAATTACGGAAATTTTAAAGCTTTGTTTGGAAGCCAATATTGCACCTACAACCTCATTTATTTTAGGTTTTCCAAATGAAGATTATGAAGATATTGTAAAAACGATTCAACTTGCCTTTTTATGTCGAGTAGCGGGAGCGCGAAGATCGTTTTTAAACCTCTTAAGTGCTTACACAGGAACGCCCGTGATGGAAGAATTTAAAGATGAGCTCGTGTACAATAGAGCTACCATGAATACAACCATGGTTTCTTTCTTGGAAGAACATCATTTTCCTATTATAGAAGCCGACAAGTTTATTTTTGCGAATTTCTATTCATTGCCGTATACCAACTCCGTTTTTGATGCTAGTAAGTATACTGATATTGTTGATTTTTATACGATTTGTCTATTCCGCTTCCGATTTAGCTTTGCATACTTAATCAACGAATGTGCTGTTGATCCAATTCGTATGTTTGAAAATCTCAGAACAAAAATTGCCAATCTCAACCCTGAAGAACGTTTGCATCTAGGATTGAATTTTACGACGGAAGACTTTAATGAGTTTTTATCTAATGAGCAGTTAAGAGAACTAAATGATTTGTTGGCATTTGATAATGCAGTGTGGTTGACTCAAAACTCTGAATCGGGAAGTCTTGTCTATGCTGGAGCCATCAAAATCATGTCAGGAAGCTTTTTAAGTCAAATTAGCGTACACGATCAAAAAAATCACTACTTGTTATCATATACCAATGGAGAAGAATTGCAAGTAAATCCAATTCCCGAAGAACTCTCACTATTATATAAAGTGCAAGGTTTACAAAGTATTAATGCTTAATTAAGATTTATAATGAAAGATACTATAACATACGACATCGGTTTTCAACCTTCATCACCAACGCAACCATTCAAGAAACAATTGCCCGTTTACAATTGGTTTTATCCATTTTCATATTCTTCAGATGTGTTGGAAATGCCTTTGCGACGTTTAACACAAATTTCTTGGGAATCAATCAACAGAATTGCCATTTACCTTCATATTCCTTTTTGTGATACTGTATGTAGCTTCTGCCCTTTTACTAGAGGACTTTACAAAGAGCAAGAAGAAATTGATCAATATGTAAAAGCATTGATCCGAGAGTTGGAATTAAAATATTCGTTTTTCGGAAAACTAACAGTTGATTCTATTTTTATAGGTGGCGGAACTCCTTCCGTACTCTCTGTAGCGCAAATTCATTCACTAGGAGCTGCAATTGCCAAAAGTTTTGATCTAAGCAAAATCACAGAATTTGCCGTAGAAGCTGAAGTAAAAAGTATTACCAAAGAAAAAATGCTAGCGTTTAAAGCTATTGGAGTGAATAGATTTAGCTACGGAATACAAACTTTTTCAGAAATACATAGAAAAGTGCTCAACTTAGATGCCGATATTGATAAACTTAAACAAGTTGCTGCGTGGGCAAATGACGTTTTTGAATATACGAATGTAGATATGATTTACGGACAAGCAGGCCAGACCGTTGCTGATGTGCTAGAAGATGCCGCAGAAGCGATGGCGTTACATACGACTTCTGTAGATTTTTATCCAATGAATAATTTGGCAGCTCAAGTACGTATGCATCGTAGCTTTAATAACTTAGGTTTCTTAAAACCGAATGCTACAGAAAGAATGAAACAGCGATCGGAAATTGCAAACTATATGCTCGCCAACGGATATCATCGGATCAATGGATACAGTTATGCCAAAAAAGACCTCAACAATACATTGCTCATTCAACGAAAACCTAACTTTTTGTACCATGACATTCTTTACGGATTTAGCAATGATGCCATTTTAGGCTATGGAGCTTCGGCACATTCACAATTACCAACGATGAACTTGTACAATACACTCCGTAGAAATGATTATGTAAAATACATTACGACGCATCAACAATTGCCATTAGAAATGCGAGCAGTAGCTACACCAACTGAAAAGGGAATTGTTACGTTCCCGTATCGAGGTTATATATCGCATGCCGATTTTGCGAAGGAACTTCCTTCTGATAAAACGATTGCATTGATGAAAGATTTTGAAACTGCTGGCTTACTCACATCAACTGATGATTCGTATTTACTTACCGAATCTGGATGGCTTTATTATGTAAACATGATGTATTTGCTAATGCCAGAAAAGGGAAAAAAATGGTTGTCGCACCGAATGGAATTACGAATAAAAAATAAGCATGAACTTGAAGACACTTCTATCTGAAAAAAAGTCACAACTACGCACAACACTTAGTCTGCATTGCTTTGCGCCTACAGCACAACACAAAGCGATAAAAGATTGGTGCCTTCAAATTGAACAAGAACTAGAAATTACTATTTTATTAGACTGTTCTACCGCTTCTGGTTGCCCGAAAGTATCTTTACAAAACAATGACCTAAGCGTTTCAGAATGTGATTTTATAAAAGGAAGTACTGCACAAATAAAAATCATTTCGAACTGTTGTGAACCTACGGGCAACATCCTAAAAAATACCATTACAATAGGATTGAACAATCAGGTAGATACTTCGTTGCAAATGACATGTTTCCTTTCATCTATTACCTATCAAACATTACGCTCGGCATTGCTACATTTAGTCTTAAATCCGCATGAAAGTAAAACGATTTCTCAGCCTATATTTCCAACAGATATTTTAATTCTTGATGATTTACATAAAAAATGTATTCGCAATAATCTTAATTATCACATTCCCAAAAATCAAAAAGAATTGCACGGTCGCATCTTATGGATTGACGCTAATCCGCATATTGACACTATTTTAGATCCGTATGGCTTATCTATCTTAAACACCATTGCTTGGAAGAGTAACTTTTTAGGACATATAGTATCACCATTTTCTCAGTGGCATGCGCCTGAAGAAAAACTGCAAACACTCATTCAACACTTTTCTCCTGATCTTATAGGAATTTCTATACGAAATATTGATGATGTTGTTACGATACGTACAAAAGAAGGAAATGATACTACGATTGATACGAGCAATTATCTAAAACAAGTACAAGAACTCATCAGTCCAATTGTTAAAAACCATACAGTTCCTATCATTTTAGGTGGCGCAAGCATGAATAGAACACCCAAAAAAATTATGAAAGCGCTAGCGATTCCTTATGGGATTTCTGGCGCTGGAGAACAAATTATGGATGATTTTTTCAATGTATGGCGTCCAAAAGAACATACCATCGCTTCCGATTTTAACACACAATGGAATCGCGTTCAGGGAACGTTAAATTTACAAGAAACCACCAAAAAAGCAACGACTAAGAACGTTCAAAGTCAATACAGTAAACATAGTATATATGCGATTAGAAATCCTATTTCTTTATGGCACGAACAAAGATTAGGAGTATATACGGCTATTCGCGGCACTTATGGTTGTCCTTTAAATTGCACCTATTGTATAGAAGCGACTCCTGGAAAAAAAGTTCAAATTAGGAATGCAAAAGATGTGGTGGACGAAATGGAATGGATGTTTCATGAATATGCCGTCACAGATTTTCATTTGACTGATTCTGAGGCAAATCTGCCATTCTCAAAAATCAGCACCATTGCAGAAGAAATTATTCATAGAAATTTAGGTGACAAAATAAAATGGACGATGTATAGCACGCCACATCCGTGGGATATTGGTATAATTCCGCTACTCATAAAGGCAGGGATGCGAGGTATAAAATTATCGGTAGATCATTTTGTAGATCGGCAATTAAAAAAATTAGGCAGAACCCACAAAGAAAAACAAATTCACAAGGTGTTAGATGCGTTTGCTGCTTATTCAGATAAACTTCATATATCATGCAGTATTCTTTTAGGAGGCCCGGAAGAAACATTGGAATCTATAGCTCATGCCGCTAACTATATGATACATTATGCAAAAAAAGGAATTCTTTTTTACTACAATGTCGGAATTCGAATTTATCCAGGCACACCATTACATGATGATTGGAAAAATGGGCAACTCAACGCAGCGCATTTATATGGTTTCGGATTAAATGATGATGCTATAAGTCCATTGGTATATTCGTCTCCTAGTCCATCGAGAATACTAACCAAAAAACTACAGCAAGAGTTTGAATCATATGCCAATATCAGAGGAATAGAAATGGGCAGACTAAAACATTTAGATGATCATTTACGCTTACTGATGATCGCATTAGCTGAATGGTATAAAGGCAATGTGGAAGAAACGACTATCATTTTAAAAAAACTAAACATTTACCTCACCACCAATGCTAACTTAGTTGAAAAAATATTACTGTACGAACGAGAAATTCGAAGATTCAACAGAATTCCCGAATGGGTTCAAAAAAATACCAAACCCTTTTTTGCTTGAGCAATTTTAATGTTTTTTGATAGAAAGCATTCAACGTTCGAACTTTTTGGCGGAAGATTTGTGGGAGGTTGAGCTGTTTTATGAGAAGTTTCTACCCTAGGTAATAGGTGTTCATTATTTTATTTCTTAATACTATCTTTAAAGCAGAAAATTCTAAATTAAAAAAACATATTTCATTGTAATTAGGTATCTTTAGAAATTGCTAATCGTATTACAAACTTCTATTGACAACTCACTTAAAATTTAAGATTACATTCTTTATTTTGACTTTCTTTCTTTTGATTTCAATTCGGTTGAAAGCACAAGAATATCTTCCAGATGTTTCAATTTTAGCCAATAAAACACATGCCGAGCGAATATTTATACTTTCACCTTTTTATGAATTAGGTCTGGTAAACTTAGATTCTATCTCTATTTTTTCAAAAATTGAAGAAGTTAGGTATTTAGCAAAATCCAAAAGTGATAAAGATTTAGCTTTAGAAGCTGAAGTAATGGATGCACATTATTATTATTACAGAGATGAAATTTTTAAAGAATTAGTTGTTGATAAGTTAATTACATTAGATAGTATTGCAAAAAAGCAGAAAATTCTTTGGTTAGAGATTAGAGTACAAAATATGTTAGCAAACTATTTTTATTCGCATCGAAAAGATTATGCAAAAGGGTTTGAATATTTTGAGCGCACTGGTCAACTTTTAGAAAATGTATCTACAGAAGAATTTCCTTTAAAGCAAATTTGTCTTTACCAAGTAGGAGTTGCTTATATTGAATTCAAACAATACGATGACGCTATAAGTTACCTTGTCAGAGCGTCAAATGAAGAATCTAAAAATACAAGATACTATTATAAGCCAACCATAAATAATACGTTGGGTATATCATATAGAGAACTTAATAACATTGACTCATCGGACTATTATTTTAAGAAAGCAATTAAATTTGCACAAGCCAAAAATGACTCCGTTTGGATAGGTATTATCAATGGAAATCTTGGCTACAACCGTTTTTTAGATAAAGAGTATGACAAAGCAAAAGAACTCATCTCTATTGACTTAGCACAAGCATTAAAAACCAATGAATACGGGTTGGCATCAAACGCTTACATGATGTTAGCAAAAATTGCTTTTCACGAAGAGTACATGGACCGTGCAAATGTTCTTGCAAAAAAAGCCAAAACGTACGCATATCGTTCCAATGAATTACACCGATTGAAGGACTTATATCCACTTTTGGCAAAAATAAAAGCACTTACTAATGAACCTAAATTAACGGCAATCTATATTGATTCTGCAGCTATTATTAAAGATAGTTTGCTTAAAATATTTGACACACGCATTCTAACACGTGCCAAGCAAAAGGTGAAATTACAAGAAGTGCGTGCCGAAAAACAACGAGATCAACAATTAGCTGAAAGGCAAATTTTTAGACGAAACCTCATCATAGGAATCATGATAAGTGTTTTCATTATTTCATTATTGCTTTATAACAGATATCGACTTAAAGTCAAAAATAGACAACAGCGCACTGAAAATCAAAAAGAGAAAGCATTACATAAACTAAAAATGGCGTCTGAGCAATTAAATGCTTTTAAGACATCGATTGTGCATAAAAACGCTATGTTAGAAATGGTAAAAAGTGAGCTTGTGTCTAAGAATGAAGAAATACAAATACTAAAAGCTACATCAGAAGAAATCATCAAAATCAATACAAAAGAAACATCCTTAAACAAACTACAACAATCTATTTTACTAACCGATAAAGACTGGAGAGATTTTGTGGCTCTTTTTGAAAGTGTGTATCCAAATTTCTTCAAAAATTTAAAAATCGCTTACCCTACAATTTCAACAGCTGAAACCCGAGTAATGGCTTTGTTAAAATTAGGTTTAGAAAATAAAGAAATGGCATTAATGTTAGGAGTTGGCACAAGTGCAATTCGTCAAATAAAGAGTCGTTTACGCAAAAAGCTTTCTATAAGCGTCGATACGAATTTTTCAGATTTAATAGCTGATATTTAGCCAAGTATTCCTACATATTCCTAAGAAACATAAATTGTCACACTTTGTCACACTACAAATAGTCGTGCTTTGAATGCTTTATTATTTCTTGTTGTCAAAACAAGCGTACAAATGAAAAAGGCGAAACTCCATATAGTGTGTTTAATAGTATTCTTAACAGTAACTATAGTCCACGCACAAAACGAATTTATAACGACTTGGCAAACAGTTTCTGATAACGAAACTATTACCATACCTACATTTTCTGGTGAAACTTACAACTATGACATAGATTGGAATAATGATGGCATTTTTGATGATATTGGAGTTACAGGAAATGCAACGCACAGCTATTCTTCAATGGGTATTCACACCATCGTAATTAGAGGTAACTTTCCTAGAATCTATGTTAATTTTTCTGCTGATAGAGAAAAATTGCTAACAGTTGAGCAATGGGGAAATCAAGTATGGTCTAGCATGGAAGATGCCTTTACTGGTTGTAGCAATTTAGTAGTAAATGCAACAGATGCACCTGTTTTAACCAACGTAACAAGCATCGCTAGAATGTTTTTTCTATGTACCAATATCAATCAAAGTTTTGACCATTGGGATGTGAGTACGATAACCAACATGTCAAGTGCGTTTTCTAATACGTCATTTAACCAAAGTCTTGCCAGTTGGACTGTAAATAACTTAAGAGACGCATCATCATTGTTTAGTGGAACACCTTTTAACCAAGACCTAAGTAGCTGGAACGTAAGTGATGTGGAAGAATTTGGAGGTATGTTTCAGAATGCAACAGCATTCAATCAAGATATTAGCGGGTGGAATGTTGCAAGTGCAACCGAAATGCAAAGTATGTTTAATGGTGCAACGGCATTCAACCAAGATATCACTAATTGGGATGTTAGCGGTGTTGAATTTATGCAATTTATGTTTGCCAATACCACAAACTTTAATCAAGACATTAGTAACTGGGATGTGAGTAATGTAAGTCTAATGAACAACATGTTCAGTAATGCTACTTCCTTTGATAAAAATATTGGCAATTGGGACATAAGCAATGTCATTAATGTAACAGACATGTTTGCCAATACTAATCTATCAGTTGTAAATTATGATGCCTTACTAACAGGCTGGAGCAATTTAGAAACTGGCGAAACTCAGATACCATTAAACCTCAACTTTACTGCAGGCACGAATAACTATTGCAATGCTACCACAGAAAGAGATAACCTAATTAACACTTATGGTTGGACCATTTCTGATGGCGGAATTGGCTGCTTAACTCCCGAAACACATGTTGATTTTACAGCAGGTGTTTTATCTATAACAGATACTGGCGTTCAAGATGATTTTGTGTATACACTAACATCAAATAATGATATACTTATTTTTCATAGTTCAATACCTGGAATATCTGTAAACGGAACAGGCATTACTAATATTGATGATAATACCCTAGAGATCCCATTGGCATTGATTACTAACGGACTTATTATTGATGGAGTCAATGAAGAAGAAGGCAGCGTTAATCTTAATATAAATTATAATTTCACTACTGCAGATGTCATGGTAAATAATGCAGTGTACATCAACCAATCAGGAGATTTACAAACTACAACTGGCGATATCACCTTTCTCGCCAAAGGCGGCACAACGGTAGACGGTAATGTTGAAACCACAACAGGGCAGATTACAATGCATGGCTTTTCTGAAGGAATTGATATCATAGCAACAGCTGATTTTACAGATCCTTGGGGATTTATGCTTTTAAATGCCACTTATGGAACTCATGGCGTACATGTTACAACTAATGCCTCCATACACACAGTTAACGGTGGTATAGAACTATACGGTACGGCGACTCGTGGAAGTGCTATAACTGTAAGACATGGTGTGTATATACAGGGCACAATAACAGCTACCGGTACTGGTTCAGTTGGTGTGGTAGATATAAAAGGAAGAGGTCAACTTTCAGGATTCTCATCTACAGGCGTTAACATAGATAATGCAACCATTTCAACAGTAGACACACCCTTAAACTTTTGGGGATTGGGCGCTATTAATGGACGAATTGGACCAGTTCTATCTCCATTCCCTCTAAGACGCTTTTCGGAAGGTGTTTTCATCCTAGAATCAAACATTAGTTCAACAGGAGTCGGAAATATGAATTTTTATGGTAAATCTGGAGAAAATATCACCGAACTATTAACTTCTCCAGATTATGATTTAGCCACTCCACAGTCATCAGATGGTGTAGAAATTATAGAATCTAATCTTAGTAGTACAGATGGTAATATCACTATTGAAGGTGTTTTAAACGAAATAAATGTTGACCCTTCAAACAGATACGGAGGAGATGCTGTTAGAGTTTATAGAGGTAGTATTATGGCTTCGGGTGATGGAAACATTACGCTAACAGGAGAAGGTCATCAAACCGATTTCCCACCAAATTATGACCCATCTATAGTACCGTCAAGTGATGGTGTTAATATAGGCTCGCCATTAAATGGCACATTCCCATTCTATGAGCAAGGTACATTTCAATCGCATGATGGCAATATTACTATTAACACTAAAAGAGGAAAATTTGGAAGCTGGCTTAATACAGTTTTTGGTGATTTAAGAGCATCTATTTCTACTACTGGAATAGGTAATATCAACATCAATGCTTATGCCTCTGTTTATACTGGTACTGCATATTCCAGATATACTCTTGCTATTGGTTCTCAAACACAAGCCCCAGTTTCTACTGTAAATGGTAATATAAACATTAACGCTTTTGCTGAAGACGGTTCGCTAGGTTCGATAAGATTTGCCACAGCACGAACTTTCACTATTAATGGAACTGGAAATCTAAATATTTTTGCTGACGAAGTAGTAGACTTAGGAAGAACCACGACGAGACTTTTTGGTGGTGGCTCTGTAAACGTTACAGCAGATATCTTTACAGTAGATAATTGTTCAACAATTGTTCTTGAAAATTTCAATATAACGCCAAAAACAATAGGAAATAACATTGGTATTGGGGATAATGCAACTGGCGATTTAAATCTTCTTAACAGTGCCTTTTGTCCTACTGCTTCCGCAGTAACTACTACTATAGGTGACGTTACGTCTGGTAATGTTGATTTAAATACTTTTTCTTTAGGATTACCTATGAAAATCACGGGTAAAAACTTTACCATAAATGATTTTAGCACAGGTAATAGTCCATTACAATTGGTATCTACTCCAGGTTCTCATATTCAAGAAAGTAATCCAACAAATACAGCTATTAGCACAGCAGAACTCATTATAGATGGAACATTATCACCAGGAGATATAAATAACCAAGGTGTTTTTACAGTTATTGGCAATGTAACGCTTAGTGATAACGATACCTACATCGTAGATTTAGTAAATACTAGCAATCCTTTAGACCAACTTAAACTACAAGGAGCTGCACCAATACTTACTCTAAATGACGCTAACTTAGTTGTTACGACAAGTTTGTATACTCCAGTGGTAAATGAGGAAATAATTATTATTGATATTGAGGGAACAAATACAGCAATTGGAACATTTAATGGCTTGGCAGAAGGAGATACTCTTCTTGTAGATGGCGAAATGTTTGTTATAAGTTATTTAGGCGGCGATGGAAATGATGTGAGCTTAACCAATCAAAACACATTAGGAATACTTGATACTGAATCATCATCAAGTATATCAATCTTTCCAAACCCAACAAGAACAAAATTTACACTTAAAAACAATAGATTCATTACGCTACAAAGGTTAGATATATATGAAATTACTGGGCGTCTTGTAAAAACGTTTGCTATAAATGACACACAAGAATTGAGGGTCATAGATGTTTCTGATTTAAGTAATGGCACTTATTTTATTAATATATCCAGTGAACATTCAAAAATTATAAAAAAATTGATCATAGAATAGTACTATTTCATTGTAAACAATAAAAGTCAAAAGCTTTCACAAAACTATTCGCTTAGATATAAAAGCCTGTAATTTAAAAAATTACAGGTTTTACTTTTTTGTGATCTCAGCAAGAGTATCTTTCCTCCGCTCCGCTTTGTAACTATGGATTAACTTAGAAAAGCTAGCAAACAATTTACCATAAGTAGATATGTGATTACAAGCCTTAACTTTGATTTTTTGTGCAAATTTTGTGCAAATTGAAAACAATAAAGGCTCTCGATTTCTCGAAAGCCTTGTTATACTTGTGAATGCGATCCCTCAAAGCTCGAACTTTTTAGTGGAGGGTTTTGGGAGATTAGCTTATTTTCTGAGGAAACCACAAATGCATTTTGGGCTTTTAGAATTAATTTATTGTTTAATTTTCAAAAAAGTTCATGCTTGATATGAAACAAAATAATTCTTATCGCTATGTATACTTGTCTTAGTCCAAAGCTTCTAAAAATCCTGTATGTGCTTTTTTAGGTTGAAAAGCTGAATTATAGAATAAAGGCCAATCGGGTTGTCCCCAAAAATCTACCAACCAAGTTTCATTGTCTCGCATTCCCCAAATAGTGATTGCAAATTTGTTCGCCTCTGGAATTGCATCATATATTTCAACGACTTCTCTCACTTTATTTTGTTGCGCTATTTCTCTTTGCTCAGTTAAGGAAGTAATATCATTACTTGGATTCACTCGTACATCTAATTCTGCAAAGTGCATTTTTAGTCCTCGCGACACTGTACCATCAACAACGCTTTGTATTTGTGCCGCTGAAGGGAAAAAGATGTCTATATGCATTTGAGCACCGACACCGTCAATTAAATTATCTGCCATCAAATTGTCTACAATAGCAAACATAGCGGCTTGTTTTCCTGCATCAAAAGTTAAATTGTAATCGTTATAAAACAACAATGCAGTTGGATCTGCATTTCTAGCCCACTGATAGCATTTTTTTATATAATCATCTCCCATGCGTTGTCTAAAAACAGAATTTCTGAGTTGATTACTTCCATCTTCAATCGCTTCATTTACCACATCCCAAGATCGTACTTGACCAGCATATCTTGTGACTACAGTCGTAATATAGTTTTCGATCATATTTTCAAATTCTTGATCGGTTCCTGCAAAATTTTCTACCCAATCAGGTATGGCATTATACCATATTAAAGTATGCCCATGAATGTTCATGTTATTGGCAACTCCATAATTGACAATTGCGTCAGCAGCAGTAAAATCAAAATTACCTTCTGATGGATACATGCTATTCATTTTCATTTCAAATTCTGCCGTAAGGTTATTAAAATCGTGCGTTAAAACTTCGTTATGCTGTCCGTCCATACGATTCGATTGCACTGCCATTCCGACCGAAAATGTATTCGTAGCATCTTTTAATGCTTGTGGTTCAACAGGTGCTGTAATTGATACTGTTTCACTAGCTTGAATATCACCATTTGGCGCTTCTACAGTAAGTGTAATTACATAGTCGCCAGAAGCTTCATACACATGTGTTTCTGGACCGTCTCCGTCTTGTACTGTAGGGCCGTTTTCGGTAAATTGCCAATAACTATTTAATCCGCTTGTTCCTGTTGAAGTATTATTTACAGTAACTCTCAACGGATTTTGTTGAGATATAATTACATCAAAAGACAAGGAAATTGGTGTCGCTGTATTTATTGCCGGAGCATCGTCACTTTTGGAACAAGCGAAAATGGTATTGAATAGTAAGAGAACTAGAGATATATTTTTTAATATTGGTATGTTTTTCATAGCATTTTGGAAGTTGCGTTTATTTTAATTCAAATTTACCCGTTAGTCCTTTGTCTGATCTTCCTCCGACCATTACGTTAAAGATTCCTTTTTCGACTAGGTATTTTCCATTATTATTGAAAAAGCCAAGTTCAGCATTTGTAAGCGTAAATTTTATTGTTTTGGTTTCTCCTTTTTTTAATGCAACTAATTCGAATCCTTTTAATTCTTTTACGGGTCTCACAATAGATGCTACAGGATCATTTATATATAATTGTACAACCTCTTTTCCATCGACATTGCCTGTATTTGTGAGTTCCACACTTACTTCAACAGTTTCGCCTTTTGTGTATTGTGATTTGCCCAACTTTAAATTTTTATATTCAAAAGTGGTGTAACTCAATCCGTATCCAAAAGGGTATAAAGGTGTTTTTTCCACATCTATGTAATGCGACCAGAATACATTGTCTTGGGTATTAGCAGGTCTTCCAGTGCTCATATTGTTATAGTAAATTGGGCATTGTCCTACATTTCTCGGAAAAGACATTGGTAGTTTTCCACTTGGATTATAATCACCATACAACACTTGTGCCACCGCATTCCCTGATTGGGTTCCTAGTTGCCATGCTTCAACGATAGCTGGAATGTGCTTTTCTGCCCAAGGTAATGCTAATGGGCGACCGTTATTTAGTACCAACACAATATTCGTATTTGTTTTATATATTTCTTCTAATAATTGTTGTTGATTTCCAGGAAGACCTAATTTTGTTCTACTTCTTGCTTCACCACTTTGAAAGCCTACTTCTCCTAAGACCATTACAACAACATCAGCGTTTTTTGCTACTTTCTTTGCAGCTTCAAATCCAGAGAAATCATTTGTATTAATTTTCACTTCTTGTACAAATACTTGTTGTCCAATGGATACATCTGTTCCTTTTTCATATGTAAGCTGATTCTCTTTGTATTGTTGCATGCCTTCTAAAACAGAGATTGCTGTATTGTCGTCCGCAGCAATTCTCCAGCTTCCTAAGGGACTATTTTTATCAGCAGCTAATGCACCAACTAGGGCAATTTTTAGGCCTGATTTTTTTAATGGTAATAGATTGTTTTCGTTTTTTAATAAGACAATTGACTTTTTTGCCATATCTAATACTGCATCATTTATGGCTTTATTACCTACTGTATTTTTTTCACGAGTTGCATCACAATATTTGTAAGGATCATCAAATAAACCCAATTCAAATTTTACACGAAGTATTCTTCTAACAGCATCATCAATATGACGTTCTTCAACGGTTCCGTTTTTAACCAATTTTACCAATTCATTTACATATAGATGTGATTCCATATCCATATCTGATCCTGCAATAACGGCTTTTGCAGAGGCATCGGCTCCATCTGCAGCATAACCATGATACACCATTTCTCTAATAGATGCCCAGTCAGAAACTACATAACCATTAAAATTCCATGTGCCTTTTAAGATGTCTCTTTGCAGGAAACTATCTCCAGTAGCAGGAATACCATTTAGTGTGTTAAAAGAGTTCATAAATGTGCGAACACCAGCATCTACAGCAGCTTTAAAAGGAGGCAATACAACGTTGTATAGTTTTGAATTGCTCATTTCTACACTATTGTATTCTAAACCAGCTTCTGCAAAGCCATACGCAGCAAAATGCTTTGCACATGCAGCAATGGTATTGTTTGCGTTTAATTGTTCTCCTTGAAATCCTGTAATTCTGGCATGTGCAATTTTACTTCCGAGATAAGTGTCTTCACCAGCACCTTCCATAACGCGTCCCCATCTTGCATCGTTTGAAATGTCTACATTTGGACCAAAAGTCCAGTTTAAGCCAGAAGCAGAAGCTTCATCTGCTGCCACACTTGCAGACTTTTTTATAGCTTGTAAATCCCAACTTGCTGCTTCTGCCAAAGGAATAGGACTCAGCGTTTTGTATCCGTGGATGACATCAAACCCAAAAATAATTGGGATGCCTAAACGTGTTTCTTCTACGGCAATTTTTTGTACTGCTCTTACTTTATCTACACCTCTTACACTGAGCATAGATCCTACCCAGCCTTTTTTTAAGTGTTCATATTTTTCTTCTTCAGATCCAGATTCAGGAAGTGGTCCTGTAAAATCCCATGAACCATTATATTGATTCATTTGACCTACTTTTTCTTCTAAAGTCATCTCTTTCATTAAGAGATTTATACGTTCTTCTATGGGTTTACTTTGGTCTAAATGCATTTTAGATTGTGCGTAACTTCCTGTAGCGAAAATTATCATTATAATATGTATACTTTTTTTTAAAAACTTGTTCATCTTATTTTTTTAATGTTTATTATTTTTCCCAAAGCGCTTCCATCTCTTCTAATGTTTTTCCTTTGGTTTCAGGCACTAATTTTATGACAAACACCATAGCTAGGAGACTCATTATTCCATAAATCCAATACGCAAAACCATGGTTAAATTGTTCTGTCAAGTATGTGTTATCGTCCATCATAGGGAAGGTTAGTGAAACTACATAGTTTGCTATCCATTGTGCGGCAACTGCTATAGCCATGGCTCTTCCTCGTATTTTGTTTGGGAAAATTTCAGAGAGTAGTACCCAAGTTACAGGTCCCCAACTTAGTGCAAAGCATGCCACATACAACATCATGCAGGTTAAGGCTAAATATCCTGTTGCTTCAGTAAAAAAGACAAAACCTAATGCAAACATGGCAATCGACATACCTAATGCGCCAATTATCATTAAGGGTTTTCTTCCATATTTGTCAACTGTTTTGATTGCGATGATCGTAAATAAGAAATTAGCAATACCTACAATGATTGTAAAGAATAATGAGGCATTTGTACTCATATCCATTTTTTTGAATATTTCGGGAGCGTAATATAATACCACATTGATCCCCACAAATTGTTGAAAAATTGAAAGTACAATACCAATGATTATGATTACCCATCCAAAGGAAAGTAACTTCCCTGAGCTTTGCACGACACTTCCTTTGATATCGTTCAAAATTGTAGTAGCTTCTTCTTCACCGTTTATAGCCGTGAGTACTTTGCGTGCTTCTTCTTCTTTTCCTTGTAACATTAAAGATCTTGGTGTGTCAGGAACGAAAAATAATAGCAATAGAAAGATTCCGACAGGAATTACTTCTGATGCAAACATCCATCTCCAGCCTACTTCGTTTAGCCAAGCATCTGAACCACCACTGTTTGATATGAAATAGTTTACAAAATAAACTACCATAAAACCGGCAACAATTGCTAATTGGTTGTACGAAACTAAACGTCCTCTAATTTTTGCAGGTGCAATTTCAGCTATGTATAACGGAGATAGCATGGAAGCTAATCCAACACCAACACCGCCTATAATTCTGTAGATTATAAAAATGGTAGAAAAGGTATGGTCTAATTCGCCAATTGGTTTAAAGAACATTTCAGGCATTGCTGAACCTAGCGCAGAAATTAGAAATAAAATCCCTGCCAGAATCAGTCCTTTTTTACGCCCCAATTTTTTACTGATTAAACCGCCTAGTGCGCCACCAATAATACATCCAACTAATGCACTTGCAACTAGAAAACCTTTGAAAGCATTTGCAGCATTTTCACTTAGACCTTTGGGCAAAACAAAGTAGCTTTCTAAAGAACCTACGGTTCCAGAAATTACACCTGTATCATACCCAAAAAGTAAACCTCCTAAGGTGGCTACTAATGTCAATTTTAATAAATAACCCGATTGTACTGCTTTCGCCATAATTATAGTCTTTGGTTCATTTTTGTTTAGATATACTGATTTATTATATTTTCAAATAATTCTTGTTTTCCACTTTGAAGTTTTAACTCTCCGTTGTCTTGTGCTATTTTGTATAAATCTTGTAAGCTTAATTTTCCAGCTTCAAAGTCTTTCCCTTTCCCAGAATCGAAAGAACTATATCGCGCTTCTCTTAGTTTGTTGTAGGCTGAAGATTGTATTATTTTATCGGCAGTAATTAATGCTCTGGCAAAAGTATCTGCACCGCCAATGTGCGCATAAAAAACATCTTCCATGTCGGTTGAGTTTCTTCTTATTTTTGCATCAAAATTGATACCGCCGCCTTGCAATCCTCCTGCGTTGAGAAATACCAACATCGCCTCGGTTGTTTCATAGATATTATTTGGAAATTGATCTGTATCCCAACCATTTTGATAGTCACCTCTGTTGGCGTCTATACTTCCAAGCATTCCTGCTTTAGCTGCTACCGTTAATTCATGCTGCATCGTATGTTGAGCTAATGTTGCGTGGTTGACTTCAATATTCATTTTGAAATCTTTTTCTAAACCGTATTCTTTTAAAAATCCAATCGCTGTAGCGCAATCAAAATCATATTGATGCTTCATCGGTTCCATAGGTTTAGGCTCAATGAAGAATGTGCCTTTAAAACCTTGTGCCCGCGCGTAGTCTCTTGCCATGGTTAAGAATTGTCCCATATGGTCTAACTCGCGTCCCATATCTGTATTTAAGAGTGACATATAGCCTTCTCTTCCTCCCCAAAATACATAGTTTTCACCATCTAAGGCAATGGTTGCGTCTAGTGCTAATTTTATTTGTCCGCCAGCTCTTGCTACTACATTAAAATCTGGATTTGTAGCTGCTCCATTCATGTAGCGTGGATGGGAGAAACAATTTGCAGTTCCCCAAAGGAGTTTGATTCCTGTTTCTGCCTTTTTTTGTTTTATATATTCGACAATTGTTTCCAAACGCTTTTCCGATTCAGCGAAAGTAGGTGCTTCTTGAATAAGATCGTAATCGTGAAAACAGAAATAATCAAAGCCCATTTTACTGATAAATTCAAAGGCTGCATCGGCTTTATCTTTTGCGGCTTGCACAGGATCTGAAGCTTGATCCCATGGAAAGTTTTGTGTTCCAGGTCCAAATGGATCGCTTCCTTGTCCACAGAAGGTATGCCAATAGGCAATAGCAAATTTGAAGTGTTCGCGCATCGTTTTTCCTGCGATGATTTTATCTGCATCATAGTATTTGTATGCCAGCGGATTATCTGAAAGATATCCTTCGTAATTTATTGTATCTATTCCTTTAAAATATTCTGTATTTGACATTTTAGTTATTTTTTAATATCGTTTCTAATTCATTTTTCCACTTTTGATACGCTTCTAAATAAGGTTTTCTATTGTGAAGTGGCATATAGGTCATTACATGATCATTTTTGGTGCTATTTTTTTTAAATTTTTCAAAATCACCATCTATTAAGCTAGCAGCTCTTGCGGCTCCTATAGCTCCTGTAGTATTGTAGATTTCTATTTCATGTTCAATTAAGGTGGCTACAGTATTAGAGAAGATTTCGGAGCGAAAAAGATTATCATTTCCTGCTCTAATAACATTTATTTCTGTATGGTCATTTTTTAAAATTTCCATGCCGTATACAAATGAAAAAGCAATACCTTCTAAAGCCGCACGATATAAATATGACTGATTATGCTTGTTGAGATTTAGATTGCAAAAGTGTGTTCCAATGTTTTTATTGTCCAACATACGTTCTGCGCCATTTCCAAAAGGAATCACAACAACACCGTCTGATCCTATTGGAATTTCTGAGGCTTTGGCATTCATATTTTCATACGTTAGACTATCACTCAAATTTCTTAGCCATCTGTATTGAATACCTGCACCATTGATACATAATAATTTCCCTAGGATTGGGGTTTGTTTTGTGTAATTGACGTGTGCAAAATTGTTTATTCTTGATGTTTCTTTAGATGTTAACTTGTTCGATAGTGCATATAAAACACCTGAAGTACCTCCAGTTGCAGCAACTTCTCCGGGTTTAAAAATGTTTAGTGATAATGCATTATTAGGTTGATCACCAGCGCGATATGTAATTGTAGTGCCCGCAGCTAAACCAGTTTCTTTGGAAGCTTTTGCGTTGACTTCTCCTTGATTTGTAAAATTCTCTACAATGCTAGGAGTTAGGTTTGTATCTATATCATAATAGTCAAGTAACCAATTTGCTACTTTATTTTCTTTATAATCCCACAGCATTCCTTCTGAGAGCCCATTACTTGTAGTTTGTATTTTGCCGCTCAATTTGTAAGCAATGTAATCGCCGGGCAACATATATTTATAAATATTTTTATAAATCTCGGGCTCATGATCTCGAACCCATTTTAATTTTGAAGCTGTAAAATTACTAGGAGAATTTAATAAATGCTGAGCACATTTTTCTTCTCCTAAGTCATGAAAAGCTTTGTTGCCTATAGCTACAGCGCGACTATCACACCAAATAATAGACGGACGTAATGGGTTTCCATTTGTATCTACAACAACCAACCCATGCATTTGATATGAAATACCAATATGCTTAATTTTTTGAGCTTGAATATTTGATTCTTTAATGGCTCTTTTTATCGCAATACAAACGTGTTGCCACCATAGATCAGGATCTTGTTCTGCCCAATCATTTTGGACAGATAGTATTTCCATCTCATTTGGAGGTTCGTGTAGCGTTACTACATTTTCTCCAGTATTTGCATTGACTATCGCAACTTTAATTGAGGAGCTTCCTATGTCTAAACCTATGTTGTACACTGTCTTTTATTTACTAAATTTATGTTTGTGCCTATTTTTATTTCTTAATAAACCGTACTGTTCTCCTGTCATTCGTTCTCAAGAAATAGAAGCCTTGTTTTAATTTTGAAACATCAATAGTTTCATGAAACTTTATATTCTCTATTAGTATTCTTCCGCTTAAGTCTAAAATGGTGATCGAATCAATCTTTGCACCACTATTTTTGACGATTAACTCATTTTCTACAGGATTAGGATACACAGAAACCGTTTTATTTTCTATAAACTCTCCTACGCTAGCTGTGTTAGAAATAGTGACCAAATTGCCTGTGTTGTTATAACCAGTATCTGAACCATCTGACGCCAATGTAATTTTCCCTGCCCAAGTAAACACTTCCCCATTTACAGGAGTATTATATATGTTTAGTGTCACTGTTTGTGTTCCTGAACCAATAGTATTAGGGACAATATTACCTTGATAAGCTATGTTTCTTGACGAACCCCAATCTGGACTACCATCAGGTAATGCAAGAAATAATTGCCATTCAAAGACATCTCCAGCAGCTACACCACTGTAATCAAAAGTAAAATCTACTGTTGTTGCAGTTGGTAATATTTCTGATTGGTAGACAAGATTTGTAAGTTGTTGTGCATTTGCAATACATACACAACAAAAAAGTGTTCCAAATAAGAGTAGTTTTTTGATCATAATTAATAAGTTTTATTGTTGAAAGTATAAAACTAGTTTATCCTAAAAAATACCATCTATTCAGATAAAGCATGTTATATCACAAATGATGCGTATTGTATTTCAGTACATGTTTATTTTCTGAAGTACAACAGAAACGATGTCTATTTACTTTTTTACGGTAACCAAATTGCCTTTGTTGTTATATCCTGTATCTGATCCGTCAGAAGCAAGTGTAATTTTACCTACCCAAGTGAAAACTTCTCCTTTAGCAGGATCATTATATACATCAAAAGTTAAGGTTTGCGTTCCTGAACCAACGGATGTTGGAACAACATTCCCTTGCCAAGCTATATTACGGCCCGATTTCCAATCTGGAGTTCCATCGGGTTGTGCAACAAATAATTGCCATTCAAAAACATCTCCTTTGGATACGCCGCTATAATCAAAAGTTAATTTTACTGTTGTCGTAGTAGACTTAATTTGTTTTTCAAATACAAGATTTGATAAACTTTGCGCATTGGACATAAAAAAACCTCCAACCAAAGCAATGCATAAGCATATTGTTTTTTTCATAAAAGTATATTTTGAAATTAATAATCGTAAAATTAGCCTTATTTGAAAGGATAGTGTCACTGTATATAAAGCATGTTTTATCACAAATGATGCATATTGTAAATAAAACACGGGTAGCACCATATAAGCGCATTTACAGGAGTACTATTCTACTTTTATTAATGATTAAATATAATTATGCTACATTTCTTTTAGTTTTCACATCATTACTAATACCTACACCAGTCATTCTTTAATTACATTTGAAAAAATTATAGAAGCTATGAAACGTTTTTCAGTATTGTATTTTGTTTTAATGTTGGTTATTTCTTGTAATAAACCAACGATGAGTGTCACCTATGTAGAACCAGAAGAAAATGTTGATGTGGTAGTAGGAGGAATTGCTAGTGAATTTGATGATGGAGAAATGAGAAACTTATCACCTATTGAAATTGTTGCAGAAATGAAAGCTGGTTGGAATTTAGGAAATAGCCTTGATGCCGAAGGTCCAGATGAAACTTTTTGGGGAAATCCTGTTATTACAAAAACCTTAATTGATGAAATTGCAAATAGAGGTTTCAATACGGTGAGAGTACCAGTTACTTGGCGTTTTCACCAAGGTGATGGACCAAATTATACTGTTGAAGAAGCATGGTTAGACCGCGTAGAAGAAGTTGTAAATTATGTAAGAGCGAATAATATGTACGTAATTATAAATGTGCATCATGATGATACTTGGATAATTCCCACCTATGACAACGGAGACGCAGTGAAAAATAGACTTTCAAAATTATGGACTCAAATTGCAAATAGATTTAAAAACTACAGTGATTATGTCATTTTTGAAACCTTAAACGAACCTCGTTATGAAGATACGCCCGAAGAATGGACTGGCGGAACCGCTGAAGGAAGAGATATGGTAAATCAGTACCACAAAACAAGTTTAGATGCCATACGCGCAACGGGAGGAAATAACAGCACTAGGCAAATCATGATTTCTACCTATGCAGCCAGCACATTACCTCACGTATTAAATGATTTAATTATTCCTAATAATGACAGCAATACCATAATCTCTTTGCATTCCTATTTTCCTTTTCCATTCACTTTAGGCGGAACCGATAGTACTTGGGGAACCGACAGTGACAAAGCACAATTGGATACCGAAATGAACAAAATAAAAACGATGTTCATAGATAATGGAAAAGCCGTTGTGTTAGGCGAATGGAGCTCTGGAAACCAAAATAACATGTCAGATCGTTTGACACATGCAACCTATTATGCTAATGCTGCCGCAGATAGAGGCATTGCCAGTATTTGGTGGGACAATGGTAACACCGGTGTTTCTAATGATGGTTTGGGAATATTTAACCGACAAAATTTGACT
>CAZHSA010000015.1:22988-24451 GCA_964535135.1 uncultured Kordia sp. | reverse complement strand
CGTGACAATCATAAAAGCAAAACAACAAACAGAAAAACAATTCGTGAATTCGTGGCGAAAAAAAGTTATCAGTTGACAGTTTTCGGTTGTCGGTTTTCAGTTCATTCACATGAAATGCAGAAAAGAATTATAAGCTGAATAAATTCATATAAAACGAATCGACTAATAGTCTAAAGCTAAAAAAAGCAAAGCGACCCAAAAAAACCAGATGAACAATTTCAACAACATATACGAAGCGCATTATGATAAAGTCTACAGACTCTGTCTCGGATACGTCAATGGTGACGAAACGTTGGCGAAAGACGTAGCACAAGAAGCCTTTATCAAAGTTTGGGAGCATTTGGATCAATTCAAG
This sequence comes from uncultured Kordia sp., assembly GCA_964535135.1. Taxonomy (GTDB): domain Bacteria; phylum Bacteroidota; class Bacteroidia; order Flavobacteriales; family Flavobacteriaceae; genus Kordia. The sequence continues at coordinate 24,096 of CAZHSA010000015.1, read as the reverse complement.
CAAAAATCGAGTATCAGCACTTGGATCTATCGCATCACGGTCAATACCTGTTTGCTATTCATTCGAAAAAACAAAAAAGGAAGCTACAGTTTGCCCGAAATCCAAGAAGACGACACCAATGTAGTTGAAGAAGAAAAAGTGCATCAAAACCGTTTACAACAAATGTACGCGTGTATTCAGCAACTCAAAGAAACCGAACGAATCGTCATCTTATTAGTTTTAGAAGGCATACCGCAAAAAGAAATTGCGGACATCACAGGACATTCACACCAAAACATACGTGTGATGGTGCACAGAATCAAAGAAAAACTCACAAAATGTGTCACTCATGGAATTTAAAGACATACAAAATACTTGGCAGCAACAATCGGGAGAAACCACGGTACCCGATTTTACACCTGCACAACAAAAACTTCAAAAATTACGCAAAGAACAACGCATCACACAACTAATATTAGGCGTTACGGGAATCGTACTAATCGTATTCTTCTTTTACATTTCTGCCTACAAATACAACGGAACACTCTTAGGAATGTTGCTCATGATTAGTGTGGTGGTCATCCGTGTGTACATTGAAGTAAAAAGTCAGCATACACTGCGAAAAATGAATGTATTACTTTCGTTAGAAGACTTCAAAGCGCAACTCATTGCGTACTATCAAAACCGTAAAACACTTGCGTTCAAGACGATTCCAGTATTGCTCATCGTGTACAATCTTGGTATTGGCATCATGATGTATTATTTTTATCTATATCTTTCGAGAGGATTTTTCTATTATGTATTGATCTCGTATGTGGTTTCGTTTGTCGTATTGTTCTATTTCATCCGTAAACAAGTCTTGAACGAATTGAAAATCTTAAAAAATTTACAAGAATCTTAAAAAATGTAATCTTTTTTGGAATCATTATTGTTAGAATGACTAAAGTAGAACCATTCGTTTTCGGTTGAAAGTTTTCAGTTTTCTCACATGAAGCAGCAAAACGTTATGAGTTATCAGTTTAGAGTTAAGAGAAGAACAAATTAACAAATCGAAAAAAATAGCAAATAGCTAAAGGCTAACAGCCAGAAGCCAAAAAAGCAAAGCTACACAACACAAACATTCGTGAAT
>CAZHSA010000015.1:0-22888 GCA_964535135.1 uncultured Kordia sp. | reverse complement strand
TTAGAGTCAAGAGAAGAACAAATTAACAAATCGAAAAAAAATAGCAAACAGCTAATGGCTAACAGCCAGAAGCCAAAAAAGCAAAGCTACACAACACAAACATTCGTGAATTCGTGGTAAAAAAGCAAAGCGTTAAATAGGTTATGAATTATCAGTTTAGAGTCAAGAGAAGAACAAATTAACAAATCGAAAAAAAATAGCAAACAGCTAAAGGCTAACAGCCAGAAGCCAAAAAAGACAAAAAATGTACAAACACATCACTAAAATATGCTCAGTATTACTCATGATCAGTTTTTCTAGCTGCTCATCGCAACAAAAAATGATGAAACTACAAGAAAAAACACCATTTACGATCGCAACAACTTTTTCTGAAGCGTGGACAGGCGGACAACCGGATAGCGGAAGTGGAATCAATGTGCTCATCACCATTCAAAACATAAACGAAAAAGAAATAACACTACAACACTTTTATTTCAGAGGACAAAAAACAACGTTTGAAGACAATACAAAACGTACCAAAGGACTGTACATTGCACGATTCATCAAGCCAGCTGTAAAAGAAATCGTTATGCATGAAGATCCCAAAAAAGAAGCAGGAAATGAACCGCCAAAACTACAGGACAAATTTCCGTTTACGCTAGAAAAAAATGAAGGCGTCATCAGTTATACTGAAAATGGTATAATAAAATACTTCAAACTCAAAAACATCGAGGAAAAGTTGCCAAATTACTATCCAAGTGCCCCACAAAATAAGCAGTAGGTGAACTTGGGAAATCCCAAAGAAATCAATACATTTAGGGCGTAAACAAAACATTCCTTGAGCGCACTACAAAAGTTCTTCAAAGACACCATTATCTATGGAATTGCTGCAATTCTGCCACGAGCTATCAATATTGGCTTGGTAGGTTTGCATACGGAAGTTTTAAAAACAAGCAAATTTGCCATCAACACAGAATATTATGTCTATGCGGCATACTTAAATGCACTCTTAACCTACGGAATGGAAACAGCGTTTTTCCGTTTCTTTAGCAAAGAAAAGGAAAAAGGAAAAGTCATTTCCACATCATTCATTACGTTGTTGTTTACGACTCTTATATTTTTAATTCTTGGATTTGCATTTGCCTCTGAAATTGCGCAAACATTTGGTTTCGAAAAAGAAATCTACGTCCAAATTCTAGTCGCCACGGTTTTTTTAGACACTATTGTCGTCATTCCATTTGCCTATTTGCGCGTAACCAATCGTCCTATCCGTTTTGCGGGAATCAAAATAGCCAACATTTTTATATTTGCCATACTCAACATACTTTTCTTATGGGCAATTCCGAACGGAATCCTCTCCGAAAATCTGCTGCCAGATTCACTCAATTTTTACATAAATGGAGAAGCGCAAGTGATTTATATCTTCTTGGCGAATCTCATTGCTAGTCTATTCACATTGGTATTATTACTGCCAAATATTCTAAAAATTAAATGGGCATTTGATAAAAAAATCATTCAAAAAATCCTCGTGTATGGAATACCAATCATGATTGGAAGTTTGGCGTATGTAACCAACGAAAATATTGACAAACTCTTCTTAGGAGATATGATTGGTAAATCAGAAATGGGAAAATACGCTGCCTGTTACAAACTTGGTGTATTTATGACGTTGTACATTACGGCATTTCGTTTAGGTGCAGAACCGTTCTTTTTCAATCATGCCAAAGAAAAAAATGCCAAAAACAACTATGCAACGATTCTAAAATGGTTTACAATCTTGGGAGCAATTTTTATGCTCGTAGTTGTGGCGTATATTGATCTCTTTGCGAGTATATTTATTCGTCAAAAAGAATACCTAGATGCGTTAGCCATTGTTCCAATCATTCTCTTAGCAAATCTTTGTTTGGGAATTTACAACAACCTTTCTATTTGGTACAAACTCACGGACAAAACCAAATACGGAATGTATATCTCTATTTTTGGTGCGATTATTACCATTCTGTTCAATATCATCATGATTGATAAAATCGGTTTCATGGCGTCGGCTTGGGCAACCTTGATCGCGTACGGAAGCATGATGATTATTTCGTATGTGCTTGGGCAAAAGCATTACAAAGTTCCGTACGACATCAAGCAGATTGCCGGTTACATTATATTAGCTGCAGTATTATCGCTCATAGCATTCTATGACGGTTTTCGCGGAAATTATATCATTGCAACTGCATTAGTTTTAGTATTTTTGACGGTTGTTTACATATTTGAACGAAAAGAATTAAAACGCTTATTGCGGAAAGGTTCTTAGAAATTATAAATGCTAAATGTTGAATTTTAAATCAAAAACAAATCAACAAATCGACGAAAAAACAATAAAAAGCTAGAAGCAAATAGCTAATAGCTAAAAGCGATCAAAAAATGACCATAAAAATCATCAACAAATCTCAACATGCGCTGCCGCATTATGAAACGTTGGCTTCCGCCGGAATGGACTTACGAGCAAATCTTGCAGCATCTGTAACCTTAGCACCGATGGACAGAACAATCGTAAAAACAGGATTGTTTATAGAATTGCCTATCGGATACGAAGCTCAAGTGCGCCCACGAAGCGGATTGGCAGCAAAAAAAGGAATTACAGTACTCAATGCGCCCGGAACAATTGATGCAGATTACCGAGGAGAAATTGGCGTAATTCTCGTCAATCTATCCAAAGAAGCATTTACCATTGAAAACGGAGAACGCATTGCACAACTAGTCATTGCAAAACATGAACGTGCCGAATGGCATGAAGTATCCGAACTCTCAGAAACCGACAGAGGCGCTGGCGGATTTGGAAGCACTGGAACGAAGTAGTTTAGAAGTTATAAATGCTAAATTTTAAATTAAAAAGATACTTTTTAGAGTAAAAACAAACAAACAAATCGTCAAACAAACAAATTGACAAACAGACAAAACAACAACAAATGAAAATAATAGTTCCCATGGCTGGAAGAGGTTCACGCCTTCGTCCACATACACTCACGGTACCAAAACCATTAATTCCCATTGCAGGAAAACCAATAGTACACCGACTCGTTTCGGACATTGCCAAAGTATTAGGCGAGCCTATCGAAGAAGTGGCGTTTGTATTAGGAGATCCAGCATTTTTTGGTGACGATGTTGTACAAAGTCTAACGGAATTGGCAGAAGGTTTAGGCGCAAAAGCAAGCATCTATCGTCAAGATGAACCCTTAGGAACTGGTCATGCGATCATGTGTGCAAAAGATTCATTATCTGGGCCAGCTGTAATTGCGTATGCAGATACACTCATTCGTGCCGATTTCAATCTCGACAAAGATGCCGACGCTGCCATTTGGGTAAAACAAGTAGACAAGCCAGAAGCGTACGGAGTTGTAAAGCTAAACGAAAACAACGAAATTGTAGAATTAGTAGAAAAACCAGCTGAGTTTGTCTCAGATTTAGCCGTAATCGGAATTTACTATTTCAAAGATGTTGGTGTACTCAAAGAAGAACTACAATACGTTTTAGACAACAATATCATTCACGGAGGCGAATATCAAATCAATGACGGAATCAAAGGAATGATGGCAAAAGGACGTCGTTTTGTAACTGGAAAAGTTGATGAATGGATGGACTGCGGAAACAAAAATGTTACGATAGAAACCAACGGAAAAATGCTAGGTTTTTTACAAGCTGATGGCGAAAAACTAGTGGCTGATTCTGCACAAATAATCAACTCTGAAATCATTCCACCTTGTTACATTGGTGAAAATGTTGTGATTAAAAATGCTACGGTCGGACCAAACGTTTCCGTAGGAGACAACACGCAATTGGAAAACGTACATCTTAAAAATAGCTTAATACAGACCAATTCTACCGTAAAAAATGCTAATTTAGAGGAAGCAATGATTGGAAACCATGCAAAATTTGATGGAAGCTTTACCAAAATCAGTATTGGCGACTATTCAACCTTGGAATAATATTTGAAGACACTAAGAAGATGAAAAAATACATGTACATACTTTTACTCTCAGGAATATTCACTTTTATTCCTGAGTATGTGCATGCGCAAGAAGAAGAAAGTGCCGAAATATCGCTAGAAGAAAACATTGACGAATTTCAAGAGCATTTCTTTGAAGCCTTAAAACAACGCGGTATTGAAAACTACGATCGCGCTGTGGACGCATTGCTAAAATGTCAAAAAATAGACGACAATGCAACCATCGCTTTTGAATTAGGGAAAAACTATTTCTCGCTTAAAGACTACGATAAGGCAAAAGAATCATTTCAAAAAGCAGTCAACAAAAAACCACAAAATCAATGGTATCTTACAGGTTTATTCAACGTTCAAGTAAAAATGGGCGATCGGGAAGAAGCCTTAGAAACTGGAAAAAAAGTAATTCGTCTCAATTCAGGATTTAGAGAAGATGTTGCCAAAGTGTATATCAGCATGCGCGACTACAAAAAAGCCCTCAAAGAACTTGAAAAACTTCAAAAGGAAGGCGGATTAACCTTTACAGCTGCAAACATGAAAGAAATGTTGGAAAAGCAAGTAAAAAGAAAGCGCAAACCTGATGGAAAAGTTGACGAAGTTATTGACCAAACGCCAAAACCAAGAGTACGTGGCGATGGAAAAATTATAGATCAAGTCAAAGATGCGTTGCAAACGGAGTCGTACGAGGCAGCAAACCGATTGGCAAATCTTGGTTTAGCAGACTTTCCTTCGCAACCAAAACTCTATCTATACAATGCAAAAGCATTAAATGCGTTAAAGAAGTATAAGAAAGCGATAGAAATGCTAGAAATTGGGTTAGATTACATTATTGACAATGCCGCGCTTGAAAAAGAATTCTATCAAACCTTTGTAGATGCGTATAAAAAAATGGGCAACTCCAAAAAGGAAAATTTCTATCGTAAAAAAATACAATAAACGTTCGCAAGAACTAAAACAAATACTCTTGAAAAACAGCATTCATATCTTCATTACAAGTTTCGTATTGCTCTTTTTAGTCGGATGTAAATCGTCTAAAGCGCTCTTGTCTTCAGGTGAAGTAGCTAATTTATCGGCCAAAAATATCATTAAAAATCATTACCGAAATGCGTTAAACTTTAACACAATTCGCGGAAAGCTAAAAGTGAATTTTGATGATGGAAAAGTGCAGGACAATTTCACGCTAAATCTTCGCATGAAAAAGGATAAAACCATCTGGATTAGTGCAAAACTTGGTGTGGTAAAAATTCTCATTTCACCAGCCAAAGTAAGCTTCTACAACAAATTAGACAATACCTATTTTGAAGGAGATTACAAACTCATCAGTAGCTTTATTGGAACCGAACTTGATTTTGAAAAAATACAAAGTTTGTTATTGGGCGAAGCATTATTCAATCTTAAAAAAGAACGATTTAACTCCGAAATCGTTGACAAAACCTATGCGTTAACGCCAAAACGCGACTTGGAACTTTTTTCCCGATTATTCTTCTTAGATGCGTTTCATTTCAAAGTAAAAAAACAACAACTCGCACAAGAACAAGAAAATCGCTTACTTACCATCAATTACCCTGCATATCAAGAAATAACAGGACAAGCATTTCCAAAAAACTTAGAAATAAAAGCAAAAGAAACTCATAAAACCACCACAATTGAAGTAGAATACCGCAAAGTAACATTTAATGAAAAAGTGCGTTTTCCATTTAAAATTCCAAGTGGATACCGAGAAATAAAAATCTAGTGAAGGCAAAAGTGAGCAAACATATATATACAAAAATCGTCGTCATACTTCTTTTATTGGTAAGTACGGCAAGCTTTGCGCAAGAAGATAAAAAGAAAGAATTGGAAGCAAAGCGACTTCGTTTGCAAAAAGAAATTCAACTCATCAACAAGCTCATTCGCAAAAACACATCCAAAACAAAATTCATTGTGGATGATGTACAAAGTATCAATCACAAAATTCGCGTCAAGCGCGATTTAATCAAAGTGATGAATCGTGAAACGAATCTTTTGACGAATCAAATCAACAGCAATATTAAAAAAATAGGACAACTGCGTGACGATTTAACCAAGTTAAAAGAAGATTATGCAGAAATGATCCGAAAGACTTATAAAAGCCGTTCTGAGCAAAGTAAATTAATGTTTTTACTTTCGTCAGAAAGTTTCCTGCAAGCCTACAAACGTGTGCAATACATGAAGCAATATGCGAACTACCGAAAGCAGCAAGGAGAAGCAATTGTGGTTCGTACGCAAGAATTGCAAGAACTAAACAAAACATTTTCGCAGCAAAAAAAGGAGAAAGAAGTGCTGATTGTTGAAAATAGAAAAGTGCAAAAAGAGCTAGAACAAGAAAAACAGTTACAGAATGAAATGCTAGCTTCGTTGCGAAAAGATACGAGTAAATATACTGCACAAGTAAAAAAGAAGCAGCGTCAAGCAGATGAAATTGACCGTCAAATAGATAAAATTATCCGTGATGCGATTGCAAGTTCCAACAAAAAAGCTGGAAAAACAACCACGAGTAAAACCTATGCGTTAACGCCAGAAGCCAAAGCCATTGGAAATAGTTTTGCAGCCAACAAAGGAAAGCACATTTGGCCAGTGGCGGAAGGAACCAAAGTGCGTGGTTATGGAAACTACCGCGATGTGGTAAACCCGAATGTAACCAGAGTTAGTAATGGTGTTATCATTGCTACAAATCAATACGAAAAGGTGCGTGCGGTATACAACGGAGAAATTACACGAATTTTTGAAACCAAAGAAGGTGTAAAATGTGTGTTGATCCGACACGGAAGCTACTTTACTACCTATTTTGGACTTAAAACGGTTTCGGTAGCTACGGGCGACAAAGTTTCCAAAAAACAAGAAATTGGAACCATGTACACTAACAAAAGCACGGGAAAAACCGAACTCAAATTCACGGTTTTCAAAAACACTACACGACTCAATCCAGAAACGTGGTTGTATCGAATGTGACGCGCTTGTGCGTCATTCTGAACTTGATTCAGGATCTCCTTTTTTTAAGACACGCTTCGCTCTTAGAATTTTAGTTAGAATTGAATTTTCAATTGTTCTAAGGACTTGACTAATACCTAATGCCCAAGAGCTAATCCCAAAAATTTAGACGCGACTTACTTTATAATAAAAAAGCAACCCAAAACGGATTGCTTTTATGGTTTTACTCGATAATCGAGATTTTAATGCTCCGACGCTTGCGTCGAAATGTTTTGGTTGTTTCGGCTGAATACTTCGTGTGCTTTCTCTGAAATAGTTGACTATAATATCTAATCGCTATGTAGATAATTATAGATGTAACTTTACTGACCGCAAAGTTCTGCAATAGCAGTACAATACAAAGTGGCAGTAATGGTACAGCATTTAGTGCCTCCTTGACATGGGCCGAAGTTGCTTTGTAAGCCATCAAAGGTCTCTACTTCATCTATTCCTCCTAGTGCTTTGTAGCTTAAATTAGAGATGCGTTTCTTGTTCAGTTTCAAGTCTTTTAAATTTTGTTTTTTCATAATAAAAAGGTTTAAATTAATGTTACTCAATATTAAAGCTTAAAATGAAAAAGCAGTTCCTACAAAATGAATGATTTTTTAAATTTTGTTTGAGTAAAAATATTTTTAGAGAAGACTTAAAATAGAATTAGAGTATAGTAATTTGAATCGAATGTCATTACTGCGTTTTACATTGAGCGTAGTCGAAATGCAGGCAGGAATCCATATTTTTTTGATAAGAGAAGTTTCTACAGAAAAACTAGTCGTTCTTTGATTGTTATTTGGCAGGATAAAAGTAGTCTTTTAGTTTAAAGAACAAATTGACGAATCAACAAATCGAAAAGAAACAAGTGATAAATTATGAGTATACCAAGAAAACACGTTACAATAAGCCAAATAAAAACCCTATATTTAAACTGAAAAAGTTTATAAATGGCTAAAATTTGCATTGTTGAAGACGATCAAAACCATGCGCATGCTTTACAAGAAAAGGTAAAAGCTATTGGGCACACGGTTGTACAAATTTGTGCTACTTTTGAAGCCGCACTTTTAGCAATTAAACAAAACACCCTTGATCTTATCCTGCTCGATATCAATTTGCAACATGATAATGAGGGCATTCAGTTGGCAAAAGTGATCAAAAGTTTTTCATCCATTCCTATCATATATACTACTGCATTAACAGCAAGTGACATTATAGAAAAAGCCATAAAAATTCAACCTTCAGGATATTTAGTAAAACCAATTCGGAAAGAAACCTTAAAAGCTACCATTGAATTGGCATTACAAAAACCATCTTCAATTTTAGCGGAAAATCAAATAGTGTCTAAGCAAGAAGAAACCAGTTTTTTAACGGTTAGAGTAGGATACAAGCTTCGAAAAATCTACCTTCAAGAAGTTAAGCTTTTAAAAATAACGTCTAAAAATTATGTGACACTTGTTGATAAAAACGATAAAGAATTTCAAATTAGAAACTCTTTAAAAGCACTGATCAATACACTGAATTCTCAATTTATTCAAGTGCATCGATTGTACGGAATTAACCTTAGGTATATTTCACACATCGACGAGAAGGAGCAATTGTTATATCTTAAGGAACGGACTTATATTCCGATAGGACGCACATTCAAAGAAAATTTATACAAACGTTTGAACATTATGTAATGCGAATATTTATTTTTTTCATAGGTCTTTTTACGACGCCTTTTCTTCAAAGTCAAGAGTTACAGGCACTACAAAAACTACGTACAATTGATAGTGTCAAAACGATACTCAACGATGCTAAGACCAGAGAAAATTCAGAAAATTACATTAAGGTTATTTCATTTTATGCACGAAAAAATATTGACAGCAGTAAAAAATATGTTGAAGCTTATTTAAAAATTTCCAAAGGTTCTTCTTTTCATTTTGATGCTATTCATAGAAAGATATATTTGTTGCAACTGGAAAAAAAGTATGACGAAGCTATTTCAATTCTTAAAAAAACAGTACAAAAAGATTCTGTAACCTTACACAAACCAGAAAATAAATATCTTTTGCTCAAATTATACACAAATTTGGCTGAGATATATATGGATCAAGTAGCTTATGAAAAAGCACTTGAAATTTACTATAAAAGCACCGCAATTTATGAAGAAGAAGCCATAGGTGACGACCTTACTTATTATATAAATTTGTACAGTATCAGCGTTATTTTGTCTTCTCTAAAATATTACGATCGCGCCATTACATACAGCGATAAATTAGAAAAATTATTGGTGTCAAAAAAAGCTACTATCAGTAAAAATGACACAAATTCTAAAGCATATACCTATTTGAGTATTCATACTTTGATGAATAGAGCGGGCATCTACAAAACACAGCAAAATTTCTCCAAAGCGATTGCGTATGCAAAAAAGGCAGAGCACTTAACTATCACAGAAAAACAACATCGAATATTACCCAAAATTCATGCGATGTTAGGAGAATTTTATATTGAAACCAAACAATATGAAAATGCCATACAAAATGGATTAGAAGCCATAGCATTTGAAAAACAATACCAATATCCAGAATTTCGTGGAACGTTTTATGCAATTGTTGGAAAAGCGTATTTAGAGCTGAAAAAGTATCAAAAATCTATTGAGTATACTGAAAAATCCTTGAATGAAACCAATGTAGAACTCAATAAGTTACCCAAATTGACAAATTTAGCGAACGCTTATAAAGGATTAAAGGACTATAAAAAAGTAATTGAAATTTTGATTGATCGGAGTAGTCTGCAAGATTCTTTATACAAGCTGCAACAAAAAAAAGCCATCGCTGAGATTACAGAAAAATACGAAAACGAAAAAAAGCAAAAACAAATCACGCTTTTACATGCAGAAAATACCTTGCAACACTTTAAAATAGAGCAACAAAACTATATTATTTACGGAATTATAGGACTTTTTATATTGCTTTTTATTTTGGGAATAATCGCCTATAAAAATTACACACAAAAACAGGAACTCAAAGCAGCTGTTCTTAATTTGGATAAAGAAAAATTACAGCATCGTTTTTTGCGAACTCAGCTCAATCCGCACTTCTTCTTTCATGCACTAACTTCTATAGAAAGTTATATTTATAAGGAAGATAAAAAAATGGCAACTGATTTTTTACAAAAATTTGGCGCATTGATGCGAAATATTCTTGAAGCTTCTGATATGGATTTCATTCCACTAGAAACAGAAATAAAATTTACAGAAAAATACATAGCATTACAGTCACTTGTGATGCATAAAACCTTCTCGTTTTCCATAACTAAAGATGCTGAACTCAAACTTTCTAATATTAGGATTCCACCAATGTTGATTCAGCCATTTGTAGAAAATGCAATTATTCATGGAATTTCTCAGGTTGAAAAAGGCGATATTAAAATCCACTATGCAAAAAAAGCATCCAATCTTATCATTACCATTACTGATAACGGAAAAGGTGTTTCCCAAATAGGGAAAAAATCCAATAGCTTGTATCGTTCTATGAGTACGGATATTGTAAAACAACGTATTGAAAATTTAAAAAAACTCTATAAATTTCATAGCAGTTACCACGTTGTTTCTTCTGAAAAATCAACAACAGTTAGTTTTACGATTCCTATTCAATATAGCAACTTTAAAATAGCAGTCGCATAAATTCCATTGCGCAACTTCAAACATACGTATAGCATCATTAAAATGCCTTTCGGACACTTTACACCTACTATTCTGCCAAAGATGATCTATTTTGGAACAAAACCAAAATAAATGAAATCATGAAAAAACAATTAAAAAAATTGACTTTACACAAAAAAGCAATTGCTAATTTTAAAAGTGTAAATGGAGGAAGACCACCACATTCCGCTTTCATTTCAGAATGTGAACACGGTTGCGTAGATACTTATGAAACAGGCTGTTCATGGGATACAGCAGGAGCAAATTCTGATTGTAGATGTAACTGGTAAAAAAAGAATAAAATTTAAAAAACTTAAGCATGAAAAAACAACTTCAAAAATTATCATTAAGCAAAAAAACAGTTGCAAAATTAAAAGTCAGCACGGTTAAAGGCGGAGTCACAGGAACCACTTGCGAGTATACAAATAGGTATTTTGAAACATGTTGGTTTATGTGTAGTCGCGATGCATATGTAATCGTAAGTGAACATACCGTGAATAACATTGATAGTGTCAATGTATGTAATGAGTAAAATGTAACCAATAAAAATTACATAATTATGAAAAAAAGAAATGTAAAAAAATTATCCTTAACAACAAGTACGATCACTAACCTACAATCAGACGCTTTAAAAGGAAAAGGAGATGCCAGAACCTGTGAAGGACCATGTCAAGGCGGAAGTGGTTGTTGTACTACAGGCTCTCTTAGATGTCCAACAAGACTTCTTTGTACTGTAAGTTGTAATGAAATATAATATAATATTACAACAAGTATACACCAAACCGTGTACCAAAAAGGTCGTCTAAAAATTATTTTTTGGACGACCTTTTTAACTATTTTTAATTCTAAAATAAACTATGATAGCTTTTATGAACTTTATCTGTCAAATAACGCTTTCAATTCTGTAGCTTCTGAAGGTTTCATTTTTCCGGCTAATACCAAACTTAATTGACGACGGCGTAAAGCACCATCATAACGTTCTTTCTCTAATTTTGTTTCAGGAACCAATTCAGGAATGCGAACAGGTCTTCCTGTATCATCTACGGCAACAAAGGTATAAATAGCTTCATTGGCTTTGTCGCGCATGCCTGATTCACGATCTTCAATCCAAACATCAATATAAATTTCCATCGACGATTTAAACGCCCGAGAAATGTTCGCTTCAACAGTAACCACACTTCCCACAGGAATGGAACGATTGAACGCTACGTGATTCACTGAAGCCGTTACTACAATACGTCGCGAATGTCGGCGAGCGGCAATACTAGCAGCTCTGTCCATTCGCGCTAGCAATTCGCCACCAAATAAATTGTTCAACGGATTCGTTTCGCTTGGCAATACCAAGTCGGTCATAATCGTTTTCGATGCTTTTGGATGTTTTGCTTCCATCAAATACAGTTTTTGCAAAGGTACACAGATTCGCTTTTAAGAAACTTAAAAAATGTGAATAATTGTCATGCAAAGAGACGAATTCACAAAATGGAAAAGAAAACACTTTTTTGACAAAAAAAAGACCGTTTTTGCAAACAGTCTTTATCAAATATATACGAATTGAATATTTTTATTTCGTAACCAACAACCAAGCTTCTGGAGCGGTAGTTCGTTTAATTGTTGCCAGCGCAGTAATTGCTTCTGCACGTGTTGAATAACTTGCATACGATACTTGGTGCAAGCCATAACGGTTTTGCCCTAGCAATTCAGCATCAAAACCTTGCGATTGTAATTGTGATACTTTTTCGTGGGCATTTTGTTCAATTCGAAAAGCACCTGCCACAACATGATAGTTTTGAACTTCTTTGGCAACTTGCAACGTAATTGATGGCAATTCTACAGGATTGGTGTTAAAAAACGTCGCTTGTTGAATGTACTTATCAATAGATTTCTTTGCTTTTTCATGCTCCACAACTTGTTGTTTTTCCTGTTGTGTTTTGCTGTATTCGTTAAAACCGAAAAAACCTGCGCTCAAAATAATAGCGGCTGCGGCTGCGTATGTCCATGGGAAACGCTTGCGGCGAGTTTCTGCAACTATTGGTAACGGAATTGTTTCTGCCACTTCTTCTTGTATGACGAAAGGCGTTTTTTCTACCGTTACTTCTTCTACAATACGTTCTATTTCAGAAGAAACAAACGAAGACAAACCGAATGATGAGGTTAAATAATTTAATTGATACGACGGCTCAAACTGCATTTTTCCTTCCATATTTAAGAAAAGGTCACCTACATTTTCAAGCGAAATAATTTCAGAATTATCCAAGCGCTTTTTCCATACAGCTACTTCCGATTGTACCTTTTGAAGCGTAGTTTCATACTCTTCTTTGGTAACATCGGCAATGTATTTTACCAACAAACCATCATTAGAGTTCAATTGCGCATTGAACGATAATTCTTTAGTTGGTGGATAAAAGGCATTGGTGGTGTGGTGCACTTGCGCTCCTTTTCGTTGCGTTAAAAAAGCACCGAACTCAGGAATCGTCACACATTCGTATCTATATAAAAGGTCGCTTATGTATAATTCTAATCTCATCAAAACAAATTTAGAAAAAAAAGGAAGCCGATAAAATATCTGCGTAACTTTTTATTAACATTAGGTTTTTTAACTTTTATAATACAACTCATCGTCTGTAAGAATGTCATTTTACACTTATAAATTAAAAGAGAATCTCTTGGAATAATATTGAAAAATCCTGTAACTTTAATAGCTTAAAATGAATTGAATATGCATTCGGAAGAATTATTAATCGCTGCATTAACGCTTCAAAAAACGGCAAAAGTTGGAGATGTTATTGCCAAAAAGTTGATACGACATTGCGGAAGTCCAGAAGCCGTACTGATGGAAAAGAAAGAAAATCTACTTAAAATAGACGGAATTGGCACGTATGTGTTGGCTGATTTGCGGAATATTGAAAATAGGAAAGCAGCGGAAAACGAATTAAAATTTCTTCAAAAAGAAAACATTCAAGCACATTATTTTTTAGACAAAAGCTATCCAACACGTTTACAACATTGTGCTGACGGACCTATTGTATTATTTCAAAAAGGAAATGCCAATTTGAATGCCACGAAAACGATTAGCATTGTAGGCACGCGAAAAGCTACGAGTTATGGAAAAGAATTTTGTGAAGAATTGATTGCGAGTTTGTCACCATTACAACCCACAATTGTTTCAGGTTTTGCATACGGAATTGACATTGTAGCACAACGTGCAGCAGTCAAAAACAACATGCCAACTATTGGTTGTTTGGCGCACGGCTTGAATCAGATGTATCCAAAAGTACATGCGCGTTATGTGAAATCAGTAGAAGAAAATGGTGCATTTGTTACGGATTTTTGGAGTACATCTACTCCAGATCGTGAAAATTTCTTGAAACGCAATCGCCTTATTGCAGGAATGTCGCAGGCAACAATTGTGATTGAATCTGCTGAAAAAGGTGGAAGTTTAGTAACGGCGCATATTGCCAACTCTTACAACAGAGATGTATTTGCCGTGCCAGGCAGAGTAGGCGATTCGCAAAGTATTGGTTGTAATAACTTAATCAAACAGCAACGTGCACATATTTGTACGTCTGCGGCAGATATTGTTTATTTATTAGGTTGGGAATTGGAAGCAGAAACGCTTCAACCTGTGCAAAAACAACTCTTTGTCGATTTAACTCCAGAAGAAACTATAATTCATTCCTATTTACAAGAAAAAGGCCAATCGTTATTAGACAGTATTGCGCTCGAATGTAAATTTCCCATTCATAAAATCACGCCTATTTTGTTGCAGTTAGAAATGAAAGGCGCGGTAAAACCCTTACCAGGAAAACTGTTTGAAGCAGTATAAAAAAGCACTACAAATTTATAGAAAGAATGAACCAAGAATTATTAAATACACTTTTTAAAGCCCCAAAAAATGAAGATACAGGTTGGTATGTAACTGATAAGCTTGGAGAGAGAATTTGGGACACAAAAAAAGTAAATCTTTTTTGGAAAGAATTTGAAAAAAATAAAATAGAAAAGCAAGATTATAATTTTGAAGGCTTTGTGTTTCCTGTTTTTAGAAAAAAAAGGAACGTTTATTATTTTTCTTCAAAGGTTGAATTTGAAAAAAACGTTTCTTTCAATAATGTAACTTTTGTAGATGTAGCGCGTTTTAGCAATGTAAGTCAATTTCTAGAAGATGTGACCATCACCAACGTTCATTTTCAAGATGAACTCGACTTTCATCGCGTTCGTTTTTTTGGAGCTACACGAATAGGAAATTGTGTCATTGACGGAAATGTAGATATAGTATCAACACAATTCAAATATGGTACATTTTACAATCTTACCTGCAAAGGAAATATAGATTTTAGAAACGCTAATGTAACGAATGCCATCAGCTTTTCAAACATTAACATCACAGGAACTTTTCAACTGGACAAAACAAATATTAATTCTGAAATTAGAATTGATAAAAGCTTTTTTAATGGTGTAGTTTCATGTAAAGAAGTAACCATTCCAGGTGATTTTTATATAAATGATTGTAATTTTAGTTCTCCTTTCAATATGGTAGAATCTGGCGTCTCCAAGATACATTTGTCCAGTGTTATTTTTGATGCGCAATTTAAAATATTAAAATGCAGCATAGGTTTGGCTATTATTGAAGATGTTATTTTTGATAGTATTGTGTTAAGTCAAATCAACTTCAATGAACCAGTATTACATCCGACAGTAATAGGTTTTTTAAATATTGATTTTCCTGCGAAATCGAAATTTGAGCGAATAAATCTAGAAGAAGTCACCTTTAATTTTTGTGAGCTTTCCACCATTAATTTTAGAAATTGTATTTGGAATGTAAAAAACAGAATAATTTTAGAAGAAGAAGACTTCAACTTGTTAGATTCTGAAAATCATTATAGACAATTAAAATCAGGGTTTAAAAGCGCTAATAATTGGGAATTATCTGGAAACGCGTATGTAAGCGAAATGGAAATGAGGAAGCTGAGACTTTTCAAAGAAAAACGATATGTATCGTGGTTTATATATTGGTTTTATGATAAATTTGGAAGCTACACGCAAAACTTTTTAAGACCACTTTATTTATTTTTACTACTTTCTTTTGTACTATTTCCTGCTATTTATTACTTTTTTGATACTGACGTGATTCACATGTTTTCACTTTCTGAAATATCAAAATCCTATCAAAAAAGTATTGCATCGGCATTTCCGTTTTTAAAATCCGATTTATTAAAAGATACCAATTGGTGGCTAAAGTCGTTTCAAGTGTTTTTCTCTGGAATTCTTTTAGCTTTCTTCATTTTAGCAATCAGAAAAAGATTTAAACAATAAAAACCTATGAAAACATATTCTCTTTGTATTCTTTTAATAAGTGTGAATTGTCTTTGGAGTCAGATACAATTACAAGGACTCAATACTTCGAAACAAACCACTAAAAGTACCATTCATATCAGTGCGCAAACTCCTGTGAAAAATCAAGGAAACGGAAATACCTGCAGTGCTTTCGGAATTGCCGCAGCGTTGGAAACCTTACCGAATATGCCAAAAGATATCAGTGAAAATTTTCTATATTCAGCACAGAAATATGAACAATTAGAAACAAAAAAAGGTGTTACCAGAGGAAATTTTCTAAAGTCATACATTCAATCCTTGCCGAAATATGGTATTTTGACAGAAGCCGAATTGCCGTATCCAAAAATAGCAGCCGGAAAATGGGACGATACCGATTCAGAAATTTTAAAAGCGCTGAAAGAATCTACTACAGGACCTGTTTCGTTTCTCTACAAATACAAATTGAAAGCAAAATTTCTCACCTTACATGCGTATGAATATTTGGGTGAAGTGGAAAGTAAAAATGTAGCGCATCTTAAATATTTGCTGGACAATGGCGTAAAAGCGATTCCGGTGTCGTATGAATTGTATGTGCCAGCGTGGAAACAATTTCAAGCCACAAAATATACTACCATCACACCCGATTTAGGATATGGAATTTTACTGCAAGACGGAAATTATGCTACATATTCAAACATAAAACAACGTTTTCCCGATCTTAATACCCGAATTAATAAAAAGTTAGTCACGTTTCATAGAACAGCCACAATCACTCCAACCTACAATCCATATAGCGGACATGTAGTCACAATTGTTGGCTACGATGCGGAAGGATTTATTATTAAAAATTCTTGGGGAACTAGCTGGCGTTATTATGGTTATGAGCGCATCAGTTTTGATTACCACGAATTATTTGCCTATGAAGCGTTGGTTTTGAAACGTGTAGCGTATAAAAAAGACTAACATTTTATAGTTTAATAGGTATAACTTCTTAAATTCTTTTTTTACCATGAATTCGCGAATAGTTTCTGTTACTCTTTTTGCTCTTTGATTGGCACGAATCGTTTTCGTTTCAAAGAACACTTTAAAAGTTAAATAAACAATTCTAATATTTAAGGTGCCAACAGCAAAGCGATCCAATTCCAATATGTCAATTTGAAAATGTATTAATGAAGGTTCAAACAAAAATTAGAATAGTTTATGAAATTGTCTAACATCTAAAAGCGAAGCGTTCTAATATCTAACAGGCGAAGCCGTATCTATATTAATATCCCACTTTCTTACGAACTCTGGCCAACACTTCATTGGCAACTTTCTGTGCTTTTTCCGCACCGAAAGCTAATGCTTCGTCAATTTCGTTTTTGTGTTCCATATAATGATTGAAACGTGCTCTTTCGGTAGCAAATCGTTCGACAACCAATTCAAACAAGGCTTGTTTTGCATGTCCGTAGCCGTAATTTCCTCCTGTATAATTTTGACGCATCGTTGCAATTTGATCATCATTTGCTAACAATTTGTACAAAGCAAACACGTTATCTGTATCTGGATCTTTCGGATCTTCCATCGGAGTACTATCGGTTTTAATGCCCATAATTTGCTTGCGCAATTTTTTATCCGTCTGAAAAATATCAATTACGTTATTTTTACTCTTACTCATCTTTGTGCCATCCGTTCCAGGAACGAGCATTGTTTCTTCTCTAAACTTTACCTTTGGCATTACAAACGTTTCTCCCATTTTGGTGTGAAATCTTGAAGCCACATCTCTTGTAAATTCTAGGTGTTGTTCTTGATCTTTTCCTACGGGAACAATTTCAGCATCATACAATAAAATATCAGCTGCCATTAACATTGGGTAGGTAAATAAACCAGCATTCACATCACTTAAGCGACCGGCTTTATCTTTAAAAGAATGTGCTAATTCGAGTCTTGAAAAAGGGAAAAAGCAATTCAAATACCACGAAAGTTCAGTTACTTGTGGCACATCGCTCTGGCGATAAAAAACGGTTGTATTGATATCCAACCCAAAAGCAAGCCAAGTTGCGGCTGTTTTATAGGTGTTTTCTCGTAACGTTTCTCCGTCTTTAATTTGTGTAAGCGAATGCATATCTGCAATAAACAGGAAAGAATCATTGTCTGCATTTTGAGCCATTTCAATTGCAGGAATAATTGCTCCCAAAAGATTTCCTAAATGTGGCGTTCCTGTGCTTTGAATTCCTGTAAGTATTCGTGCCATTTTAAATGATTTATTAGAATATTATGACAAATGTACTTCATTTATCAAGAATTTTTTAAAAATTATGACACTACATTTCATAAAAATAAAATTTGAATGCATTTTCGAAACTTTAGTGTATTTTTGGCATTGATGATAATTTTTATTCAGCATATTGGAAGAATTATATGGCGTGTTTGGTTCTATCTTTTAGTTCTTATACCCATACTTTTATTTTCCCCTTTATTAGTACTTTTTAGTGCGAGCGAAAAGTGGTATCCACAATTCTTTTGGGTTGCTAGAAATTTGTGGGCAAGACCTATTTTATATGGAATGGGCTTTTTTCCAAAATTCAAATGCAAAGAAAAAATTGTAAAAGGGAAGAGTTATATGCTCATTGCCAATCATACCAGTATGACAGACATAATGCTGATGTTGCTTGCGTCTAAAAATCCGTTTGTTTTTGTTGGGAAGAAAGAACTTTCCAAACTGCCTATTTTTGGATTCTTTTACAAGCGAACGTGTATTTTGGTAGATAGAGGAAGCGCGCGAAGTAGAAAAGCGGTGTATGATAGTGCACAAGAACGATTACGCCAAGGCATGAGTATTTGTATTTTCCCAGAAGGTGGCGTTCCGAAAGAAGATGTAATGCTAGATAAATTTAAAGATGGTGCTTTTCGTTTGGCAATAGAACATCAAATCCCGATTGTACCCATGACGTTTGCAGACAACAAGAAACGCTTTCCGTACGATTTTTTTAAAGGTTCTCCAGGACGTATGCGTGTCACAATTCATCCGTTTATGCCTACGGAAAACAAAGAAGTAGCCGACAAAAAAGAAATGAGTGAAAATGCCAGAAATTTGATTTTGAGCGAGTTGACGGCGTATGGGATTTCGTAATCATTTTTGTTAGGTCAACTCTTAACTTTTTTCCATTATATCTGGAATAAGATCAATAGTTTGAAACACAACTAACACGATACATACCCAAAAAGGCGTTAAAATCCCTAATCCAACTACTGCGATCGCAGTGAGTGTTGTAATATCTAAAAGATACACTATTGATTTTCCTGTAAGATCTGTATGTTCAATGTCTTTTCTAAAAAAAGGAATCATCTTCAAAAATAAATATAAAGCAAGAAAAGCAATTACTAGACCAAGCGATAAAATGATTCCCCAAAAAAACCCTGTTTGATCAAAATATTCTGCCAAAATATCTCCAACATAAGGAAATACTAAAATTCCAAATGTTACAGCCAAAACGACTTTAATACTTCGTAATGTGATTTCTTTTATCATATTTTAAAATTATATAGAATTTATAACAAATTCAAAACAAAAGGATAAAGAACCTTGTATTCAGATTGGTATAACTATATATTTTATGAAAAAACCGCTTTCTTAAACCACTAAGAAAACGGTTTTTAAACATCACTGCTTTTAAGGTATATATGGCATACCTAACCAACTAAAAAACTAAAACCTAAAACTGACACCTGTATAAACCCCTACAGCGTACGGATTAAAGTTGCCAGTATTTCTTGAAAATGTATTTAACTGATATTTTAGCATCGGCTCTAAGTTGAACTCTAATTTGTCGGAAATTTTATAATCAATTCCAAAACCAATATTGGTGCTAAAACTTACATTATTTACATTGGTAGCTTCTCCAAGTTCTGTTAATAAAAATGGAGAATCTAATACGATGCTATTTTCTGTTAAAAGAAGTGTACTTACACCGCCAATCACATTAATTCCTATTTTTTTATCTAAAATTGCATATTTCACTTCTACAGGAACTTCTATAAAACTCATGCGCTGATTTAAGTCACCTTCAATCTGTTTTTGAAAAATTGACGATTCAGCAGTAGAAGCCACTTGATATTGTGAAAATGTCTCGTTGGTTGGCGCTTTGCGATCTTGAATATTAAACGCCACATTATTTCCGCGGAAATCAATAGTTGTCAAATTTGGACCGTCAATGGAAGGTACAATGGCAATATCTTTGGTGCTATAACTATAATCTACACGGTGAATTCCCGAACGAACAGTTAAACGTTTAGATACATCGTACCCAACATTTACACCATAACTTAAGTTGATATCGCCACTTTTAGTGTTGTCTGAAAAAGACTCGTGGATTGGCGAACCATTACCAAGCGAATTGTAATAAACAGGTGAAGCATTTGGTGAAACGGACCATCTGTTAAACGGAACATCTGCAACTTCATTTTTGTCCTTTTCCAAATCGTGCAAATCGTTGATAACCTCTAAAATTGACTTTCCAGTTTTTTCTTCCTTAGGAGTGTCCGCTACAGCCGTTTCTGAATTGATGGTTTCAGAATCTTTTAGTATGTCAGTCTTTGTACTTATTGCGTTGGTGTCTGTCGAATTAGTTTTCTTTTGAAGCTCATTTTGTGCAACAGCAGTACTCTCTTTTGAAATTGTTGTAGAATTTACACCAGCTGCATTCTTGTTGTCAGCATTTGTAGTATTGCTTTTATTTTCAACAGTGGCATTCTTTTTATCAACAACACGATCAAGAAGAGGTGATGTATAGTCCTGACCTTTACGTCTATAATTATTTACATGCGAACCACGTTGTTTTCTTTGTACACTAGGAACATTCGTTTTCTTTTGATCATTGGCATTAGCAACTGCATTTTTTGTATTCCCTAAATTTTTATGTTGCAATTTAGGCGTATTTGCATTTTTGTTTCCTGTATTTTGTGAAGCAGTATTTGTGCCTTCCTGCTGTGCCACTCCATTTTGCAATGCATTTCCTTGTGTTAGCGTATTTTCTTTGGCCTGTTGCGATGCGTTTTTTATGGCATTCGTAGCATCTTTATCATTTTCATCAGCAACTTGTTTCGAATTTGACAATACGTTTTCTGGAATCGTATTGTTATCTTTTTGGGATGAATTTTCTTGGGAATTCTTATTCCTATCTGTTATTTCGGAATTGTTTTGAGTTCCGTTTAGGTTTTCGTCAGTCGAATTCTGCTTTGTGGTTGAGGTAGTTTGTTCCTCTGAATTGAGGGAACCATCTGTCGTATTAAAAATAGCATTTCCTGCAAAAAACAGCAATGCAATAGCAGCAGCAATTCCTGCAGCTCTGTACAACCAAGGCAAAAACACAATGCCTTCTTTTTCTTCGTTAGCTTTCTTTTCGTCTAATCGGTCAGAAATTTTGTTCCAAACCTCGGGATCGGGTGCGGGTTCAAAATCTTTGAAACGATTTCGAAAGAAATTATCTATATCATGTTGATCACTCATTTATGGCGATTTTTTTTTTAAACGATTCTACTTTTTTCTTTAAAATCATACGTGCACGTGCTAAATTCGACTTGGAGGTTCCTACGGAAATCTCTAACATTTCTGCAATCTCTTGATGCGAATAATCATCTAACACATATAAATTAAATACCAATCGATACCGATCGGGTAATTCTTGAACGATGCCCAATAAAAAATCTATCGAAACATCTTCTTCATATACGATTACTGGTTCATCTTTCAGTACGCGTTCATTTACAACTTCAAAAACACCTTTACTTCTATATTTTTGAAGCACGGTGTTAATGGTAATTCTTCGTAGCCAACCTTCAAACGAGCCTTTAAAAGTATACTGGCCAATTTTCTCAAAAATAACCATAAAGCTATCTTGCAGATTATCTTCCGCTTCAAGCCTGTTCCGAGAGTACTTTAAGCTGGTAGCGTATAGTTTTTTGGCATAATCTCTATACAATTCTGCTTGCGCATCGCGGTCGTTATTCTTACATTTATGTATGAGTTGTTCTAAACTCACTCGTTTTGTTGGTTTTTAGTGGCTTATAATTTAATCATTATTAACAGGCACTTCATAAGTTAAATATACATCCTGTCCTTCATTATCTTTTCCTTGCCAAAATCTAAATGTATACGGTTCTGGTTCAAGGGCACTAAAGCTAAATGTTTCGGTTTTAAATTCTTCTTCTAAGGGTTCACAATTGTTTCCAAGCGTGACAAAATTTACCACGGCAACAGTTCTTAAGTTTCCTGAACTTTGCTGGTAATCAAAATTACTAAAGGTATGACATGTGGTTGGACGTCTGTACGTCACACTGATGGTATGTGTACTTCCAAAATTAAAAATGGTAGGCATTTCTACACTTTCAACAGGAATAAATTCAAATTGAAATTGAATATCCGAAGCGACATCATCAACTGAACACGAGTTGAAAACCACTGAACTTAGTATTAAAACTAGGTATAATATCTTCTTCATAATCAAAATTATAAACTACTTTCCAAGTAGATGTACGAAATGGGAAAAGGTTGCGTCCAAAAATAAAAAAAATCCCGTGAAGGGATTTTTTAAGTTTTATAATGTTGTTTTTGCATGCTTTTTCACACAAAAAATATACAGTTTAGCTATTTGCAATAGCTTCTTTTATTTTAGTTTCAAGTTCTTCTAATAACTCTGGATTGTCTTCCAATAACGTCTTTACGGCATCACGTCCTTGTCCAAGTTTAGAGTCACCATAACTAAACCAAGAACCGCTCTTTTTCACAATTTCGTAGTTTACACCGATGTCTAAAATTTCACCAACTTTAGAAACACCTGCTCCATACATAATGTCAAACTCAACCGTTTTAAATGGTGGTGCTACTTTATTCTTAACAACTTTTACACGTGTTTTATTTCCTTTTACTTCGCCGTCAGTACTTTTAATTTGTGTAGATCGTCTGATAT